>NZ_JANXUG010000087.1 GCF_025352015.1 Flavobacterium sp. | reverse complement strand
TGATTATGTAGAACAAAACCAAACCAAACAATTTAGAGCCCATTTTGCCATGAAACGTTAACATAAAAAAACCACTCAACTTGAGTGGTTTTTTTATGATTAGAAAATAACTTAAGAATTATAGTTTATTGTAAACATTTAAAGCATCTTTCAAAATAGCAACTGAACGTATTAAATCATCTTTCTTTAAAACATAGGCAATTCGTACTTCATCTAAACCAACATTTGGAGTAGAATAAAATCCCGCCGCTGGTGCTACCATAACCGTTTCTTTATTGTTTTCATAAGATTCTAACAACCATCGAGCAAAATCATCTGCATTCTTTAGGGGTAATTTCGCAATACAGTAAAATGCTCCTTTTGGTGATGCTACTTTTACACCTTCAATTTTTTGTAGTTCGGTAATCAAAGTATCTCTTCTTTCTTTATATTCTTTAATAACATCATCAAAATAAGTTTGTGGTGTATCTAACGCAGCTTCACTGGCAATTTGCGCATAAGTAGGTGGACTTAACCTGGCTTGAGCAAATTTCATTGCGGTAGACATAACTGCCGCATTTTTTGAAACGATGCACCCAATACGGGCACCACACATGCTGTATCTTTTGGAAACGGAATCAATCATAATGACATTTTCTTCTAATCCTGGTATATTCATTACCGAATAATGTTTGTCGGTTACATCATAAATAAATTCTCTGTACACTTCGTCAGCTATTAAAAATAAATCGTGTTTTTTTACAATTTCAGCCAGTTGTAAAATTTCTTGTTTAGAATATAAATATCCCGTTGGATTGCCCGGATTGCATATTAAAATGGCTTTCGTTTTTGAGGAAATTAGTTTTTCAAAAGCTGCTATTGGTGGCAACGCAAAACCCTCATCAATGGTTGATATTACAGGAACAACTTTAACACCAGAAGCTGTAGAAAAGCCATTGTAATTTGCATAAAATGGTTCGGGAATAATGATTTCATCACCAACATCCATAGTACTTCCCATCGCAAAAAGTAATGCTTCAGACCCACCCGTTGTAATGATTATATCTGCAACATCAATGGGCAAACCATGCGATTTGTAATAAGCAGAAAGCTTGGTTCTATAACTTTCGAAACCCGCAGAATGACTATATTCTAGCACTTTGATGTCAGCATTTTTTACTGCATTTAGCGCCACTTCAGGAGTTTTAATATCGGGTTGACCAATATTAAGATGATAAACTTTGTTACCTTTATTTTTTGCAATTTCTGCATAAGGAACCAATTTTCTGATGGGCGATTCTGGCATCTGTTGCCCTTTTAAAGATATTTTTGGCATAAATACTAATTTTGAAATGCAAATTTGCAATTTTTTTTACTGCTAAACAATTCCTATAACGATATAAAATTTGTTAAAATGAGAGTTGATGGATAATTATTTTTAATTTTATACAAAATCAATTAGAATGCGACTGAAATCATTTCTTGTTTTCTTGTTTTTTTCTGTTGCTCCAAGTGTGCAATCTCAATTTCAGATCACGAATGGCAAAGAAAAAGTTGCTTTACCTTTTCAGCTTATTAACAATTTGATTTTTATTCAAGTTGTGGTAAACGGTCAAGAACTCACTTTTTTATTAGATACAGGTGTTGAACAAACGGTACTTTTTAGTTTAGATGATAAAAACGAAATCAAACTATTTGATGTACAAAAATTGAAACTTAAAGGATTAGGAAGCAACGAGGAGGTAGAGTCTTATAAATCATCAAAAAACAAAGTGCAAATTAATGACTTTGTTGATTTTGACCATGTATTGTATCTCATTCTTGACCAAAAATTTAATTTTTCTTCTCAAATAGGAATTCCAGTAAATGGAATTATGGGCTATAATTTTTTCAAAAATCATCTAGTTGAAATAAATTATGAAAGAAAAAAAATCATCATTTACAACCATAATTATAAACCGCTACTTAAAATAATTCAAAGAAAATTTATTCAGGATTCGATAAATATAGAAGAAAGCAAGCCGTACTTAATATCAAATATCAAAGCAAACAATCAAATCTTTCCGTCAAAACTATTAGTTGACACAGGAAATAGTGATGCCGTTTGGATTTTTAGAAGCAAATTCAATACAATTGAATTGCCTCAAAAAAATATTCAAGATTATTTAGGAAGAGGGTTTAGCGGCAATATCTTTGGTAAAAGAGCGCGCATCAACAGCTTTGAATTTGGCAAAAAAATATTTGAATACCCATTAGTAACTTTTCCAGACTCAATTTCCATACAAAACGCCAACTTTGTACAAGACAGAATTGGCTCCGTAGGCGGTGAAATCCTTTCAAGATTTATAATCATTTTTGATTATTTGAATGGCAAAATTTACACTAGGTCAAACAATAAATTACATGACCCTTTCCATTTTAACATGAGCGGAATAGATGTAGAACATGCAGGACTAGAATGGGTGAAAGAAACAGCCGATGAGAATCCTAACCAAGGTATAAAAATTTATAGTAATGGCAATGATCAAAATATTGAAAACAGCCTAAAAATACGTTTTACACTAAAACCAATTTTCAAAATATCGAACATTAGAGTAGATTCTGAAGCCGAAAAATCAGGACTAAAAGTAGGGGACAGAATTTTAAAGATAAACCGCGAACCAGCGCAAGGGTTTACAATTCAATTAATCAATGAATTACTCAAATCCGAAGAAGGAAAAACTATCGAAATAGAAGTAGAGCGCAACAATAAAAACTATATTTTTAAATTCCAACTTAAAAATATTATATAAAAAATACGCTTTAGTTCTAGGTCAAAAGCGCATTTTATTTATTGCATCATCGGACTTGTAAATTTTTTCTCCAACAGGTTAACCACTGGTTTTTCTATAACTTCCCCTTTTATTTTTATGGCAACCCTACCTTCTTGCACATTTACAGCGTTGCTTTCTACCGTGATTGTTTTTCTTATTGGTCCCGTATGCATATTGTATTTCACCTCTATTTTTCCGGTTTTCCCAGGTAAAATTGGCTCTGTAGGTTTAGAAGGAACCGTACAGCCACAAGTAGATAAAACATTACTAATTACCAGCGGTTCATTGCCAGTATTGGTAAATTCAAATGAACGAATTCCATTATCATCCTCTTTATTCACCGTTCCATAATCAACAGTATTGTCTTTATCCTTAAACTCAATTTTTGCACCAGATTGAGCAAAAACCAAAGCATTTACAAGTAATACGGCAATCAAAATATAGTTTTTCATAGTTCAAAAGTCTTTATTGGGTAGTAAAAATAACCCGTTTAAATTAATACACAAAAATTTAATTCTTAATTTTTTCTAAAGTCTTTATTAATTACTTTTGCAATTCAGTTTTAAAAACACATGCTTAACCAATTTTGCGAGTATTAAAACAGTTAAGAGCAAAAAGTCATTGAGTGTCAGTAAACCATTTTCCTGCTGTACGTTTCAATCTTCACAAAAAAAAATGTGAAGGATTTTCACCTCCATCAGGGCTAAATGAATAGCGTAGTGAACTTTTGTATACAGATAAACAAATAACCAAATAACCAAATATGCCGATTCCAGCTCAATTCAACGCCAAAGACGTAGAAAAAAAATGGTACCAATACTGGATGAAAAACAACTATTTTCATTCAAAACCCGACCACAGAAAACCCTACACCATCACCATTCCACCACCCAACGTAACTGGAGTTTTGCACATGGGACACATGTTGAACAATACCATCCAAGATGTTTTAATCAGACGTGCACGATTAAAGGGATTCAACGCTTGTTGGGTTCCAGGAACAGACCACGCATCTATAGCTACCGAAGCAAAAGTTGTAGCCAAATTAAAAAGCGAAGGCATCAATAAAAACGATTTAACACGCCAAGAATTTCTTGTGCATGCTTACGCCTGGACCGATAAATACGGTGGAACAATACTAGAACAATTAAAACAATTAGGCTGTTCTTGCGATTGGGATAGAACCAAATTTACTATGGATTCTGATATGTCAGCATCTGTAATCAAATCATTTGTAGACTTATACAACAAAGGATCTATTTATAGAGGTTACCGCATGGTAAACTGGGATCCTGAAGCAAAAACAACGTTGTCCGATGAAGAAGTAATCTTTGAAGAAAGGCAAGGAAAGTTGTACTTTTTAAAGTATAAGATCGAAGGAACTTCGGATTTCTTGACGGTTGCAACCACACGTCCTGAAACAATTTTTGGTGATACAGCCATTTGTATCAACCCAAATGACGAACGTTTCAGACAGCTTAAAGGGAAAAAAGCGATTGTGCCAATTTGCAATAGAATAGTTCCCATCATTGAAGATGACTATGTTGATGTTGAATTTGGAACAGGTTGTCTTAAGGTAACTCCTGCACACGATATAAATGATAAAGCGTTGGGCGAAAAGCATCATCTTGAAATCATAGATATCTTCAATGAAGACGCCTCTTTAAATTCCTACGGATTGCATTACAAAGGAATGGACCGGTTTGCGGTTCGTGAAGAAATTGCGAAAGAACTCGAGAATATTGGTGCTTTAGCCAAAACTGAAACACACGTAAACAAAGTAGGAACCTCCGAAAGAACCAAAGCAGTAATAGAACCGCGCTTATCAGACCAATGGTTTTTAAGCATGGAAGAATTAGTAAAACCAGCCATCAAAGCGGTTTTAGAAACCAAGGAAATTAAATTATATCCTGCGCGATTTGATAATACCTACCGCCACTGGTTAGAAAATATCCGCGATTGGAACATCTCCCGTCAACTTTGGTGGGGGCAACAAATTCCCGCTTATTTTTATGGTGACGGAAAAGAAGATTTTGTTGTGGCCGAAAATATCTATGACGCATTAAAATTGGCGAAAGCTAAAACCAACAACCAACAACTCACAACCAAAAACCTCACCCAAGACGCCGATGCTCTCGACACTTGGTTCTCCTCATGGCTTTGGCCAATGGCTGTTTTTGGTGGAATAATGCAACCAGAAAATGAGGATTTTAAATACTATTATCCAACAAATGATTTAGTGACCGGTCCAGATATTTTGTTTTTTTGGGTTGCCCGAATGATTATTGCAGGTTATGAATACACTGGTCAAAAACCATTTACCAATGTATATTTAACAGGGTTAGTGCGCGACAAACAACGTCGTAAAATGTCAAAATCATTAGGCAATTCACCAGAACCATTAGAATTAATCGAAAAATTCGGTGCCGATGGTGTTCGTGTAGGGTTGTTGTTAAGTGCCTCTGCTGGAAATGACATTATGTTTGACGAAGAATTGTGCAACAATGGTAAAGCGTTTGCCAACAAAATTTGGAATGCTTTCCGATTGATTAAAGGATGGGAAGTTGCCGATATTCCTCAACCTGAAAGTGCAACAATAGCCATCGAATGGTTCAAAGCAAAGTTCCAAATGAATTTACTTGAAATCGAAGATCATTTTGAAAAATATAGGTTATCAGATGCTTTAATGAGTATTTACAAATTGGTTTGGGATGATTTTTGTTCTTGGTTTTTAGAAATGATAAAACCAGATTATCAACAACCCATTGACCACACCACGTTCAACAAAGCCATTGAAATTTTGGAAGCCAACTTAAAGTTACTTCATCCTTTTATGCCGTTTTTAACAGAAGAAATTTGGCAATACATTGCGAAAAGAACACCAGATGAAGCACTAATCATTGCATCGTATCCAATAATGACCTCGTTTGACAAAAAAATAATCGCTGATTTTGAATTTACCACAGATGTTATTGCCGGAATTAGAACCATTCGTAAAGACAAAAACATTGCCATAAAAGTGCCTTTAGATTTAAAAGTAATTAACCATGAAAATGCCACGTTATTTTTTGATAGTATAATTATGAAGTTGGGAAATATTGTCTCAATCGAATATATTTCAGAAAAAATAGACGGAGCAGTTACTTATCGTGTGAAATCTAATGAATATTTTATACCCGTTTCAGGTACTATTGATATTGCAGCCGAGATTGCAAAGTTGAATGAAGAATTAAAATACACGCAAGGTTTCTTGCAAAGTGTGCAAGGAAAATTATCTAACCAAAAATTTGTAGCTGGCGCACCAGAAAAAGTTCTCGAAATGGAACGCAAAAAAGAAGCCGATGCCTTGGCAAAAATTGCCACTATTAAACAAAGTTTAGCAAGTTTACGGTAAAAATATTTCTGTGTAATTTGATATTTATTTAAAATTTTGGAAAATCACCAAACTAGTTACTGTTAATTATCAGAGATGCTTACAGCGGTATCTAATGTAACGATACCGTTATTTGAAATTAATTGTCTGTAAAAATAATTAAACCAAAAATCCCGAATTCTTTTTGAGAATACTGGATTTTTAGTTAGAATTAGCAATTTACAATTTGAATCCAACGCTGAAGTAAAAAGCATCTATTTGTCTCATTTTTTGAGATACATTGTTTTTGTTCATATCGTTTAAATCGCCCTGATTTTCTATTCCAATACCTAAATTCAGATCATCAGAGAGTATGAATTTGGCACCAATTTGGGTAGAAAGTCCAAAATTCCAGCCCAAATTTGTAATAGAACTGTTTCCTGCAACGGTTTGAATTTCTGATTTAAGCAACGTATTGGCATATAAACCAATGCCAATAGTTAATAAAATCTTTGAGTCGGATTGTTCTTTGCCAAAAACCGTATATTCTCCTATTGCTTTTACTGGAATTTGTAAATACGTGTTTTTTATACTCGCAGTATTACCATTAATGGTTGGGTTCGCGTTGAATTCCATTACGCTAAAACCAGGTGCTAAATACCATTTTTTTCCTATTTTTATGGATAATAAAAGTTCTCCCGCATTAGTATTTCCGTTTAAAGAAACTAGTCCTGACTGATTTAATTTTGCAAATCCCAACTTGGAATTGGCTATCAGTTCAAATTTACTTTCTTTTTTTTCTGTTGTTTTTTGTGCGATTGCCGAAAAAGTGAGTAAAATTACAAAAGCACTAATTATTTGTTTTTTCATGATTTATCTTGTTTTTAGTTTGTAATTTATTTAAAACGTTAAATATCTTTTTTTTGTATAAATTTTTATAATAAAAGAAAATCTCCTTCTCATTTTTCAGTATGAGAAGGAAATATTTAATTTGACAAAATTTAATACCATTAAAATTGTTCTCTACCCGCAAAGTGAAAAGCACCTTCAATAGCTGCGTTTTCATCGCTATCAGAGCCATGAACTGCATTTTCGCCCATTGATGTAGCATATTTTTTACGTATAGTTCCCTCTGCAGCATTCGCCGGATTTGTAGCGCCAATCAATGTTCTAAAATCTTCGACAGCATTGTCTTTTTCTAAAAGTGCTGCAACTATTGGTCCACGGGTCATAAATTCTACTAATTCACCGTAGAAAGGTCTTTCCGCGTGTACTGCATAAAATGACTTTGCGTCTGCAACAGTCAATTGTGTTAGTTTCATTGCTACAATTCTGAAACCACCTTCAGTAATCATATTTAGTATTCCACCGATGTGTCCGTTTTCAACACCATCAGGTTTAATCATTGTAAATGTTCTATTCGATGCCATTTTTTGTTTTTATTTTAAATTTGGTGCAAAAGTAATCTTTTTATACCAATCTCAAAAACAGAATAACTATCAATTCTTGATAATTTTTTGCACTGCAAAATCTAATCCTGATTTAATTTTTACAAAATAAACACCGCTGCTTAAAGTATTTCCGTCCAATTGAAATTGTGTGACACTTGGAGAGAAACTTTGCAAAGTTTTACCTGTAAGATCAAAAAGTTCTATACTGTCAATCGCATTTGCATTGGATATATTCCAAAAAGCATTTGTTGGATTTGGATAAATTTTCAATTTAGAAGTAGAATTTTCAGTAATCGATAAAGCATTGGTAAACGAATAATTTCCACTCGTTTTTTCGAACATAACGTTGTATGTTCCAGCAGTTACAGGAATATTAGCACCAGCTTGAGTTCCGGTTCCAGTAGGAAAACTCGATGAACCCCAATTGGATGTCCATAAATTATCTTTTCTAAATTTCACTAAACCATCCGTAAAAGTTAAGTTTGAAATGCTATAATTAAAGCCATCGGTTGTACTCAAATCAATATCGTCAGCAGTAAAACCATTGAGTGCCGTTCCTAAAATTCCAATACTTGGATAGGTGAAACTGTACGCTCCAGTATTTCTATTGAACGTTACAAACCATTCGTTTCCCGGAATAAATAAAGACGGACCACTCAAAGTGGCTGTTCCACTCGGAAATATTGTGCTTCCCCAAACATAATTTGTTGCATTATTTTGTCTAAAATAAGCATTGCCACTACTGAAATAAAATCCAGAAAGTGTATAAATAATTCCGTCTGTTGTTGTCATATCAACATCTGGCGCAGCATAACCAATTTGCGAGTTTACCGCCGGACCCCAAATTCCTATACTAGGAAAACCAGTGCTTAAAATAAAAGTGTAAGTACCATTAGTTCTGTTAAAAGTAATGTCATAAGTGCCGGCAACCGTTTGAATATTTGGTCCGTTTTGTGTCCCATTTGCATTTGGAAAATTGCCACCCCAATTGATTGTCCATTGATGATCTTGTCTAAATTTTATTCCTGTGCTTGGACCAGTGGCACTAGTCAGTTCTACATTAGTCAATGTGTAATTAATATTGTCTGTGGTGATTAAATCGGTATCATTGTTCCAGTTAGGAATCGGACTTGTGTTGCCAATAATAGAAATTACTTGACTATAATTTATTTGAGAATAAAAAAAGAAAGCAATAAAGTAGAGGAATAGTTTTTTCATAAAAAATTCATTTAAAATATTGTTGTACAAGATATATCAAATAGGAGAGTATTAAAAATCGTTGTTTTCCGATAACGTTTTCGTGTTGAAAACTTACTATAATTAAAGGGTGATTAAAGTAAAATTGGGTTCTAAAGGTTTTAGTTCTTGAAATATCTTTCCTAATAATTCGCCGTTTACTGCATGATAAAATTCCGAAAAATTGAGTTTTCGTTCCTGTAATCCTTGGTTGGGAAACAATTCATTTTGTAACAATAAAATGTGCTGTAATTTTTCGGCGTGTACTTTTTTTTCTGCTTTAAGCAATCGTTTCTCGAGGTTTTCTAATCCTTTTATTTGTTTTACTTGTTGCGCTTTTACTGCACCAGCAAAAGATTTATCGGTTTGATTGGCAATAGCCAATAACTTTTCAAATTGCTTTTTCAAATATTCTTTCTGTTCAGAAAAATCAATTTTTAAACTCGAAAATGCTCTCGTTTTGGTATTGAATAATTCTTGTTGATTACTAAATAAATCTTTCCAAGAAAGTTGGAGTTTAGCTGCTTTTTGAAATTGTTTTTCGGTGACCAAAAGCGCTGAATTACGCAGCAAAAGCATTGGAAACACAATCTTGTTGTCTATAAAATTGGCTTGCAATTGCAACCAGTAACTTATTTCTCCGCCACCACCAATATAACACAAATTTGGTAAAATAACTTCTTGATACAACGGGCGTAAGATTACATTTGGACTAAATTTTTCGGGATTTGTTTTTAATAAATCTAAAATTTCTTCTTCAGAAAAAGTAATACTAGAGTTGTTAATTTTATATTGATTTTCTTCAAAAAGTATTCGTTCACGGAGATGGTCTTCAATAAAAAAAAGGTTGATTTCTCTAGGGTTTACTTGAGTTTCATAGTTATTTTTTAGTAAAGAATTAGTTTCGGAAACTTGATGATAAGCCTTTTGTGTAAGCAATTCTTCTTTGACATAGGGTATGAAAAGTTCCTTTAAAATTTTGTCATCGCCATCAAGAATTACTAAACCTTTTTTACCAAATAATTCGTTTGCCAAAAATCGTGTCGCGGCTGCAAGAGTATCTTGTTTAAGATAACTGTCTTCAAAAAGTTGTTTTAAATAAGTTGCATTGTCACCAATACCGAGTGTAGTGGAAAAAACCTGTAAAACATCCTCCAAACCTGCTGTTGAAAGCCGACCGGTGGGACCTTTACTTAATGTATTCCATTTTATTTTTGCATTTTTGAAATTGAAATAATTGATTTCTTCAAAATCATGATCCTCGGTTGCCATCCAATAAATGGGAACAAAATTATAGCTTGGATAGGCTTCTTTTAATGCTGCACAAAGATTTATAGTAGAAACAATCTTGTACAAAAAATACAAAGGACCAGTAAACAAATTTAACTGATGTCCAGTAGTAATGGTATAGGTATTGTCATGCGTTAAAGCCGAAATGTTGTTTGAGGTATGTTGAGAAATAGTAAAGCCTTTGTATTGATTTTCTAATGCTTCTACTAAAATTTTTCTGTTTTCTTGAGGATAATTTTGTTTCTTTTCCTCAATTTGACTTTTAAAATTTTCAAGTTTTGGAAAGTGATTGTACAGCGATTTTAGTTCAGGCTTTTCATCTAAATAATCTACAATTAGTTTCGTAAAATAACCCGATTTTTGATAGCTAATACAGTCTGTTGGCATGATTTAAAAAGAATTAAGGCGTTACAAAACTTCCAAAAATGTAATCATCGCCAAGACTAAAATCAGAATTTCCTTTTTGCAGCGAAACTTTTTTGAAATGAATGGTATGTTGAAAACTAGAACTTCCAAATGTGCTAGTACTTACTTCAATAATACCGCTTGTAGCTGCAACTCCTGCTTCAGCCTCCCATTGTTGTGAAATTGTGGGTGTGGGTGGTGGTAACGTGGTACAAAAATAGGAATTAGTAACCGCATTATTAAATAAGATGTAACTCAATTTGTGATTGGCATCTATCAACGCTGTTCTGGGCGTAGTTGTTACAGCATTTGCAAATAAAGTAGGGTAATCAGACACATCAAGAACAAAAGCCTCGCTTCCGTTAAAATTAAAAATTCTGTTATCAGTAGTGCAGGAACTTTTTTCAACTTGATTATCAAACCCAAAGGCTAATGGGATTGTAGGTTTGGTATAATTTCCAAAAACAAAAGTATCATATTGTTGGGTTCCGCTTGGTTTTACAAAGGTTATGTTTTTAAAAACTATATAATACCTGTAACCAGAAATTCGCGTACCATTGTTAGTTGCAGTAGGAGTTTTTATGGCAGTAGCCGTAATTTGAACTGTGCCATTTGTGGCAACCCATTGTTCTACTAAATTAGGTGTTGCATCAGGAACAGTACCACAAATATTGAGCGAAGTAACGGTGCTCGCATATTTTCGGTACGTTACTTTTACGGTTGATGATAGCGCAACTTCATATGGCACACCGACAGCAGTTTGATTTTCGGTAAAAGTGGCATCAGGAATTTCAATAAACAGCATTTCACTGTCTTTAATTTTATAAATCAAATCTTTGTCACTACACTTTTGTGCCGCCACTGAAGAAAAATCAATAGCATCAACGGTCAATTTACCATCATCGCATGATGTAATAAAGAGCAATAAGGCTAGAATACTTAAAATTCTTTTCATTGGAATTGTATAAAATTTTAAGCAAAAATAAGTTTTTTATGCTATTAAATTTTCCCTTTTATCATTTAATTAAGAATAGTACTTTTATATTTACAAAATGAAAAAAATATATCTAGATAACGCATCTACTACCCCTATTCGTGAGGAAGTTATTGATGAAATTGTTGCCGTTATGCAATCAGAATTTGGGAATCCTTCTTCCACACACAGCATTGGTCGAAGTTCGAAAGCTGTTATTGAAACCTGTAGAAAAACGATAGCGAAGCAGTTGAATTGCCAAGCATCCGAAATTATTTTTACATCGAGTGCTACCGAAGCAACGAACTGGATTTTAAGAAGTGCTGTAAAAGATTTTGGCATAAAAAGAATCATTACTTCCCGAGTAGAACATCATGCTACGTTGTACACTATTCTTGCTTTGCAGGAAGAATTTGGAATTCATGTTGATTATTTAACTGTTGATAGCAATGGTATTATTGATTATGAAAAACTTTACGAATTACTCGTTCAAGATAGTAAAACACTAGTTTCATTGATGCATGTTAACAATGAAACTGGCGTGATCAATGACATCGATAAAATAGGAGGGATGTGCCATCAAAACAAGGTCTTGTTTCATTGTGATACGGTGCAATCTATAGGAAAATCTGAAATAAATTTACAACAGTTACCTATTGATTTTCTGGTTGCCAGTGCTCATAAATTTCATGGTCCAAAAGGGATTGGTTTTGCTTTTGTTCGAAAAAATTTAGTCCTGCAACCCATGATTTTTGGTGGAGAACAAGAAAAAGGTTGGCGCGCAGGAACCGAACCGGTGCATCAAATTGCTGGAATGGCAAAAGCTTTGGATATTTCATTAGAATCGTTATCTGTCGAAAGAAATTATATTACTGATTTAAAAGCCTATTGTTTACAACAATTGCAAACCACTTTTCCCGAAGTTGTAGTCAATGGTTCAGCAACTTTTTACAATATTTTGAACATTTTACTCCCGTTTTCTGCTGAAAAAACAGCTATGATTTTGTTTAATTTAGATTTGAAAGGGATTGCCGTTTCTCGCGGAAGTGCTTGCCAAAGCGGCAGTATAAAACCGTCACATGTTTTGAGCGAAATGCTCTCTGAAGTAGATTTGGCGAAACCAAGTTTGCGAATTTCATTTAGCCATTTCAATTCCAAGGATGAAATTGATTATTTAATTCAAGAACTAAAAAGTATTTAACAAAAAAAATCTGTTTTGACTACTCAAAACAGATTTAAAAATAATCTACAAGGCTTTTGTTATGACCAATTTCTTGGTGTGCATCATCTTCTCTTGACAACTGCCATGAAAATTATAAATTAGATTGAAACATGTGCGTCGTTCATAGATTTTACTTTATTGTAATCTGAAACTAGCGATGAATGTTGTTCTTTTAACATCGATTGCTGCTCACTGGAAAGATTTTCACTGTCATTTGCGAGGACATCTTCATATGTTTTTTTGGCAACGTCTTCACCGTATTCACAACTTTCTAAAATTGATTTTCTATCGTTTCCTGTCAGTGCCGCTTTTACATCCATCCAAACTCTAAAAAACTTTCCAGTTATTCTTGTAGATTCCGTTGGAGTTCCACCAAGTCTAGAAACTTCGCTTCTCAACTCACCATTTATTTTTGCACTAGTTGCTTGAAATTGAGAAAATAACGATTTCAAATCACTTTCTTTAGTTTCATCAGCAGCTGTTTTGTAACCTTCAATTCTATCATTGTTGATTTGAATAAGATTGTTTAACGTGTCGATTGTTTTTTCTTTTTCCATTTTTCCTTTTATTTGTTTATTTTGATACTGTAAAATTGTAAAAATTAATTCTGAAAAAATTATAGAATTTAAAACAAAATTTATATTAGTACTACTTTAGTTAATTTTTTTATTCGCTTGGTAAATCAGTTTGTCAAGCTATGGACAGTTTTTTATAAGTTCCTTTAAAAACATATCGGCAAGATGATTTGTTGTTTCTTTATTAAGTGCATTACCTTTAATATCAAATGTTTTTTCGACAGTAGGAACAGAAAAATTAGCTTGAATAACCGTTGCCTTCATTTTCCATAGAATAAATTCCAAATGCGTCAAACATTGATTTCCTCCAAATATTCCGCTAGAAACGGTGGACAAGCCAATAGGTTTTCCGCTCCATTCCTCGTATAGCAAATCAATTACATTTTTTAAACTTGCGGGCAAACTTCCATTATATTCTGGCGTAACTATCACTATTGCATCAGATGATAGTATCTTTTCTGCAAATTCTAAAGTTTTTATTGAAGGATTTTTTAAAAATTTTAATCGTTCTTCAAACAATGGAAAATAATATTCTTTTAAATCTAAAATTTCTGCAATTGCCAATTTATTATCAGTTAAATACTTTTGTAAATACAAAGCGACACTGTGACTTTTTCTATCGGTTCTAATACTTGATGAGATAATTGAAATATTTTTCATTGGTAAATTATTTAGATTTTTTAGGAACACAATTCGGAACTTTTTTACCATTTTTGGTTTTCATTCCTATTTTTTCATAACCTTTCCAACAAGGGTTTTCGGTTGCTGTTTCAGATTTTTTTTAGTTTTCATTGCACTACTTTTTGAGATATAAATTTCTACTAATTCATTTATTTCGCGTTACACCATATTTAAAAATAGTTATAAGATTAACGTAATACGATAAACAAAAAAAATCAATATTAAAATGATTTAATATTGATTAGAATTGATTTTTTTAAATACCATTTGCAGTAATAATTACTATTGAAAACAGTAAGGTTATAAATAACCAAAAAAAATTGCCTGTTCAAATGCAGAGGATAAGTTATTTTTAATAGTGCAATAATGCTTCTATGATTTAAATACTTCAAGAATAAATCGCACGCAAGGGGTTCATCAGCTTTCATTGACGTGGCAATCAAATCACACCTTTAATCAGTGCGATAATTATAAAGTAAAATTCAAAAGAAATGGTGAGTCAGGATATCAAAAAATGTAAATTTTAAATGATTTTCTTAATGACCCGCAAACGATGCGTATGCTTATTTTGCTGTGCATTATAAATTCCCAAATGATCTAATCTGTCAATTCTGACTTTTCCACTGGCGTGTATAATGTAATTGTTTTCCATGATGATGCCTACGTGAATTATCCTTCCTTCTTCGTTGTCAAAGAAAGCTAAATCGCCAGTTTCACTTTCTTCTATAAAACTCAAGGCTTCTCCTTGTGAAGATTGTTGAGCAGCATCACGCAGTAATTTATATCCGTTTAGTTTGTAAACCATTTGCGTAAAGCCGGAACAATCTACCCCAAATGGCGTTTTGCCTCCCCATAAATAAGGTGCATTTAGATACATATAAGCAGTCGCAATCAAATCTGATTTTGCTTTGACTCCGCTTGCCCTCATACCTTCAAATTCAAAACCTTCTAAATTGATTTCGGTATTGTTTAGAAAAGAAAGTGATGCGCCAAGCGGAATGGGTAATAAAATGTTTTTGGCATTGGTTACATAGTCAACCAAATCAGCGTTAAGAATAATAGCATCTTTGGATAAATCATTAAAATTCTTTTCAGAAATGATTTGGTACTGTTTAGAATCTACCCAACCTTCGTAAGCATCAAACTGCAATTTTATTTTGGACCAATGATTTTGAGTTTCTAAAATTTCAAAATGTTCCCCAAACAAGACTTGCGAAACAATTTCACTGCGGTCACTAGGTTCGGCACGTAAAGGAATTATAGCAAGGTTACAAATGGCAAACATTCAAATATAATTGATAATGGATAATTGATAATTGTTCATTATCAATTGTTAATTATTTAGGCTCTTTCAATAACAATAGCGGAAGCACCACCACCACCATTACAAATGGCTGCCGCACCGATTTTTGCATTATTTTGTTCTAAAACATTAATTAAAGTCACAATGATTCGAGCACCGGAGCATCCAAGCGGATGACCCAAAGATACCGCACCACCGTTTACATTTACTTTATTATTATCTAAACCAAGTATTTTAGCATTGGCTAAACCAACAACAGCAAAAGCTTCATTGAATTCAAAATAATCTACGTCTGAAAGGGTTAAGCCGGCTTTTTGTAATGCTTTTGGCAAGGCTTTCGCTGGTGAGGTTGTAAACCATTTTGGTTCTTGTTCAGCGTCGGCATAAGATTTTATGTAAGCCAATGGTTTTAAACCTAATGATTTTGCTTTTTCTTCACTCATCAAAACGAGTGCTGCAGCGCCATCATTGATAGTAGAAGCATTGGCAGCAGTAACAGTTCCATCTTTAGTAAAAACAGCATTTAGTGTTGGTATTTTATCCAATTTGACATTGGTAAACTCTTCGTCTTTTGCAAAAATTATAGGTTCACCACGACGTTGCGGAATCGAGACAGGAACAACTTCGGTATCAAATTTTCCTTCGCCCCAAGCTTTCGCGGAACGCTCGTAGGACTGGATAGCAAAAGCGTCTTGTTCTTCTCTTGAAATTTTATATTCGGTAGCACATAAGTCAGCGCAAACCCCCATTGCATTATTATCGTAAGCATCAGTCAAACCGTCTTTTTGCATGCCATCAATCATGGTGGTCGATCCAAATTTCACACCATTTCTTAAATGTACATAATGCGGAATCAAGCTCATGTTTTCCATTCCGCCAGCTACAATTATTTCAGCATCTCCAACTGTGATTGCTTGCGCAGCTTGCATTACTGCTTTCATTCCCGAAGCACAAACTTTATTAATAGTGGTACAAGGAACAGTATCTGGCAAGCCAGCTAATCGCGCTGCTTGACGCGCAGGTGCTTGACCAACTCCTGCTTGAACTACGTTTCCCATTAAAACTTCGTCAACTAAATTTGGGTTTAAATTGATTTTATCCAATGCTCCTTTGATAGCAATGGCACCTAATTGACTCGCTGTAACAGTTGATAATGAACCCATAAAACTTCCGATTGGAGTTCTAATCGCTGAAACAATAACTACTTTTTTGCTCATAATATTATGTTGTTTTAAGCTGATGCGCGCTGTAAATTTGTGTCTAAAGTGTTTGAACTGCAAAACTAAACTTTTATTGCAAATTATAGAATTCTAACCACATTAAATCTCAAATCCTTCCAATTAAATAAAATAGCATAAATCTAGTCTGTTGAAAGTGAAGTGTTTTAGTTTTTATTTGTTTTGGTTTCTAAAAAAAGAAATGAAATAGTTGTAAATCATAGAATGATAAATTACATTTGCAACCGCTTAAAGTGAAAAAGTTCTTATACATTATAATAGTTTTGGAGAGTTGCCTGAGTGGCCGAAAGGACATGTTTGCTAAACATGCGTATGGGAAACTGTACCAAGGGTTCGAATCCCTTACTCTCCGCTTTTAATTTTCGGGGTGTAGCGTAGCCCGGTTATCGCGCCTGCTTTGGGAGCAGGAGGCCGCAGGTTCGAATCCTGCCACCCCGACTTTTTTAGTTTTTTTGCAAAAACTTATTTTGGTTCCATAGCTCAGCTGGATAGAGCAACTGCCTTCTAAGCAGTAGGTCGAAGGTTCGAATCCTTCTGGGATCACTCCTAATTAAGTTCCCAAAAATTAAATCAAAAAATATTATGATTTAATTTTTGGGAATTTTATTTTTATACAAAAATTTCAGTTAATCCTAATAATCAAAATGTTGATTATTAGGATTAATGTTTGAATAGTTATTCTTTTATAATTTTAACAGTGTAACTGTCCTTTTTATTAGTTATAATTAAGAAGTAAATTCCGCTTAATTGATTGCCTAAATTTAAACTTTCAGTTTGTATTCCAATCACATTTTCTAGTAGCGACTCTGAAATCAATTGACCTTGAATGTTTGTTAATCGAATGGTTACATCACTAGTATTAATAACGGTAAAATCAATATGTATACTTCCGCTAGTTGGATTTGGATACACATTTGCTTTGATATTATTTGTAATTATTTCATTGGTTCCTAGTGCTGAAGTAGGACAAGAAACGGATTGTAATAGATTATAATTTATAATACTACTTATTCCTAACTCTCCTTCTAATCCTCTTCCTGTTGACCATAATGCTGTAGAATTATCCATAGCTAACGAATGAGCATCACCAGCTGATATGAGAAACCAAGTATTGCTTGTCCCCACTTGATTTAATTGATTAACCGAAGTGTTGTTTCCTAAACCTAACTCACCTTGTGAATTTAATCCTCCTGACCATACCGTATTATCGTTTTTAATTGCTAATGAAAAATTATCTCCAGCAGAAATGGCAATATATTGTGTAACTGTTCCCGCCAAATTAAAACTTATAGGTATCATAGTATTGGAGGCAGTATTTGTTCCGTCACATAATTGTCCATTAGTATTATTCCCAAAAGTATATAAAATTCCACTTGAATTTAAAGCCATACTGTGGTCAAAACCAGCGGAGACTTTCGACCAATTATTAGATGATGAAATTAGTATTGGTAATAAACTTGAAGTATTTGTACCATTCCCGAATTGCCCAAAACTATTGTCTCCCCAACCGTAAATAAAACCTGTGTTATCAATGGCAAGAGAATGTTTATTACCTGCATCAATTTTTAACCAATTGTTTGCTGTTCCCACTTGTGATGGAAGATTAAGATTGGTCAAATTTCCTTGACCCAATTGACCAAATGAATTTAAACCCCAAGACCAAAGAGTCCCCGTGGTTTTAATGGCTAAACTAAATCTATTACCTGCGGAAACTGTTAACCAATCGTTAGCAGTTCCAACTTGAATTAATGTCCAAGTTGCAGAACTAAATAGTCCATTTCCTAATTGGCCAAATTGACCATCTCCCCATGACCATAAAGTTCCGTTTGTTTTTACAGCCAATGAATGATTTGTTCCAGCTGAAACGGTTGCCCAGTCATTAGCAGTTCCGATTTGAATAGGTAAATTTTGATTCCCCGAAAATCCTAAACCAAGTTGATTTGAATTTAATCCCCAACCCCACATGGTTCCATCCATTTTGATCCCCAAAGAAAAATTAGTTCCTGCAGAGACCACTCGCCAGCATCCTAAAGGTGATTGCGAAAAAACATTTGCAGAAAAAAACAAAATAATAACAAATAATTGTAATATAGTTTTCATGATAATTAGTTTTTAAGATTAATACACTTATATCAGTGGGTCTGTTACTATTTTACTTCCTTAAACAAAAATATTTTTAAATAAAATAATAACTTATTGATTACTAATGTAGTAATTTTTTAAATACAAACGTTTTCTAACAAAATAATTTTCTTTTTTAGTGATTATTCCAAAACAAAAAAATCCCAATCTTTCGATTGAGATTTTCATTTATAAGTAAGTCAAATAAGTTGTACAAAAGTTTATTTTACTTTTTTAAGTACTGCTTTGAAAGCTTCTGGGTGATTCATTGCTAAATCGGCAAGAACTTTACGGTTCAATTCGATTCCGTTAGCTTTTACTTTCCCCATAAACTGTGAATAAGACATTCCTTCTAAACGGGCTCCGGCGTTGATACGTTGAATCCATAAAGCACGAAAATTTCTTTTGTTCACTTTTCTGTCACGATAAGCGTAGCACATAGCTTTTTCAACCGCATTTTTAGCAACTGTCCAAACGTTTTTACGACGACCAAAGAAACCTTTGGCTTGCTTCATTATCTTTTTTCTTCTTGCTCTTTTAGCAACTGAATTTACTGATCTTGGCATAATTTTTTTGTTTTTTTGTAGCAGGCGTCCCGAATTGAATCAAGAGAACTTTTTGGCCATACTCCAAGGTTATTTAAATAATTTTTAACCTTAAGAATTTTTGAGTTTACTGTTGAAAGTCAAATGTCAAAAGTCAACTTACTTTAGGACTTTACAACTTTAAGACTTTAGATGATTCTTAATTGTTGTTTGATGCTTTTCTCATCTGTTTTGTGAACCAAAGCAGAATGCGTTAAAGCCAATTTACGCTTTTTGGATTTTTTAGTCAAAATATGACTTTTAAAAGCGTGTTTTCTTTTGATTTTTCCAGAGCCAGTTACTTTGAATCGCTTCTTGGCACTAGATTTTGTTTTCATTTTAGGCATTTTTACTAGTTTATTTAATTTAACTTACTTACTTTTCTTCTTTGGAGCAATGAACATAATCATTCTCTTTCCTTCTAGAACCGGCATAGCTTCTACTTTTCCATATTCTTCTAAATCTTGTGCCAAACGCAATAACAAAATTTGTCCTTGTTCTTTATAAATGATTGAACGTCCTTTAAAAAAAACGAAAGCTTTCAATTTTGAACCTTCTTTCAAGAATTTTTCTGCATTTTTTCTTTTAAATTCATAATCGTGCTCATCAGTTTGTGGTCCGAAACGAATTTCTTTTACAGTAATTTGAGTTGATTTCGCTTTTAATTCTTTATCACGTTTTTTCTGTTGATAAATAAATTTACCATAATCCATCAATTTACATACAGGTGGATCAGCATTAGGAGAAATCTCGACCAAATCTACTTCAAATTGTTCTGCCAATTTAAGTGCTTCAGTAAATTTGAATACTCCTGGCTCAATATTTTCGCCAACTAGACGTACTTCTGAAACGCCACGAATTAATTCATTAATTCTGTGGGCTGCTGTTTTTTCTACTCTAGGTTGGTAACCTCTGTTGTTTCTAATTGCTATGGCTCTATAATTTTAATTAAACTTCAAATGTTTTTAATGTTTTGGAAATCTCTTCATTTACAATTTTGGCAAATTCCTCAATAGTAATTGATATATTTCCTTTTCCCTCTTGACCATGACGACGAACTGAAATCGTTCCGTTTTTCTCTTCTTCCTCTCCAACAATTAGCATAAACGGAATTTTTTGAACTTCCGCCTCTCGTATTTTCCTGCCAATTGTCTCGTTCCTGTTATCAATTAGGGCGCGAATTTCGTGATTTTCTAGCAATTCTAAAACTTTTTTTGCATAATTTTCATATTTCTCACTCAAAGATAATATTATAGCTTGTTCAGGCATCAACCAAAGCGGGAAATTTCCAGCCGTATGTTCCAGCAATATAGCAATAAAACGCTCCATCGAACCAAATGGTGCACGGTGAATCATAACAGGTCTATGCAATTTATCATCAGCCCCTTTGTAAGTTAATTCGAAGCGCTCCGGTAAGTTGTAATCAACCTGAATAGTTCCCAATTGCCATTTTCTTCCCAAAGCATCTTTTACCATGAAATCCAATTTCGGACCATAAAAAGCAGCTTCACCATATTCAATTATGTAATTCAAACCTTTATCTTTTGCAGCACTTATGATAGCACTTTCGGCTTTTTCCCAGTTTTCGTCACTGCCAATATATTTATCTCTGTTTTCCTGATCTCTTAAAGATACTTGAGCTGTAAAGTTCTCAAATCCTAACGAACCAAAAACATACAACACTAAATCGATTACTTTTTTAAACTCTGAATCTAATTGATCTGGAGTACAAAAAATGTGTGCATCATCTTGAGTAAAACCACGAACACGTGTCAAACCATGCAATTCTCCTGATTGCTCGTAACGATAAACCGTTCCAAATTCGGCATAACGTTTTGGTAAATCTTTATAAGACCAAGGTTTTGTATTATAAATTTCGCAGTGATGCGGACAGTTCATAGGTTTCAATAAAAACTCTTCACCTTCAGCTGGTGTTGTTATCGGTTGAAAGCTATCGGCACCATATTTGGCATAATGACCGGATGTTACATACAATTCTTTTTGTCCAATGTGTGGTGTAACTACTTGCTCATATCCTGCTTTTTTTTGAGCTTTTTTCAAAAATTGTTCGAGCCTGTCTCTCAAAGCAGCACCTTTTGGCAACCACAATGGTAAACCAGCACCTACTTTTTGAGAGAATGCAAACAATTCTAGTTCTTTACCCAGTTTTCTGTGGTCACGACGTTTCGCTTCTTCTAATAATTCCAAATAATCCGTCAAATCTTTTTGTTTCGGAAAAGAGATTCCGTAAACGCGAGTTAATTGTTTGTTTTTTTCATCACCACGCCAGTAAGCACCAGCAACGCTCATAATTTTCATCGCTTTAATAATTCCAGTATTCGGAATATGACCGCCACGACACAAATCAAAGAAGGTAGCATGATCACAAAATGTTATCATTCCGTCTTCTAGATTTGATATTAACTCGGTTTTGTATTCATTATTTTTATAGACTTTTAAAGCTTCTGCTTTGGAAACCGAACGCATTTTAAATTTGTATTTTTCTCTTGAAATTTCTAAAACGCGATTTTCAATTTTCTTAAAATCGGCATCAGTTATTTTTTGGTCACCAAAATCCACATCATAATAAAAACCATTATCAATAGCTGGGCCAAGCGTTAATTTGATGCCTGGAAATTGTTCCTCCAATACCTGCGCCATAACGTGAGAAGTCGAATGCCAAAACGCTTTTTTACCCTCGCTGTCATTCCAAGTATGCAAAATTAGAGAACCGTCGATGGTCAAAGGTGTTTCGGTTTCAGTTATTGTGCCATTAAAAGCTGCCGAAATTACATTTCGCGCCAGCCCTTCACTAATGCTTAAAGCAACATCCATCGGAGTTGAATTCTTTTCAAACTCCTTAACCGAACCGTCTGGTAAAGTAATTTTTATCATTCCTCAAAATTTTATGGATTGCAAATATATAAGTTTAAAAAAACACATACAATATATGACAGCTATAATATGAAAAAGAATTTTGAAGCGAATGGCTTGGTCTATACCAGTGTACCATTTTCCCGCTTTCCGGGCTACACGGTAGCCTCTCCAATCGGGGCTATGTGATTAAGTCATTAGTTTATTTGTTAAGATTTCGCAAAACTATCGGCAGCTTGGTGTTTCAAAAAGCGTTGAATCAACGACTTAAAAAAACCACAAAAAACCTAAAAATATATTTGGAGGGAGTATTTAGAAAGCATTATATTTGCAACCTTCAAGAGTATAAAACTTGTTTTAAATGCTGACAAACTAGTATTTAAAAATAAATCAAAAATAGTTATAAAAATTCTTGTGTTATAAAAAAGAATAATTACTTTTGCACCCGCTTTGAGAATGAAAGCGCAATAAATAAAACAATACGTTCATTGCCATATTGAATTGACAGCCGTTTTAACAGAGATGTTAAGACAACAAAAAGAGAGTAAGATAATCGAGAGATTAATAAAAGACTAGCCTTTGTCTATAAAAAAGCTCGCAAGAGCGAAGACTCTGAAATTAATTCAGGGTAAACAATATACGATGAAGAGTTTGATCCTGGCTCAGGATGAACGCTAGCGGCAGGCTTAACACATGCAAGTCGAGGGGTAGGGCAGCAATGTCTGAGACCGGCGCACGGGTGCGTAACGCGTATGCAATCTACCTTTTACAGAGGGATAGCCCAGAGAAATTTGGATTAATACCTCATAGAATAGCAACTTCGCATGAAGTCACTATTAAAGTTCCAACGGTAAAAGATGAGCATGCGTCCTATTAGCTAGATGGTAAGGTAACGGCTTACCATGGCTACGATAGGTAGGGGTCCTGAGAGGGAGATCCCCCACACTGGTACTGAGACACGGACCAGACTCCTACGGGAGGCAGCAGTGAGGAATATTGGACAATGGGCGCAAGCCTGATCCAGCCATGCCGCGTGCAGGAAGACGCATCTATGGTGTGTAAACTGCTTTTGTACGGGAAGAAACAGCTCTTCGTGAAGAGCCTTGACGGTACCGTAAGAATAAGGATCGGCTAACTCCGTGCCAGCAGCCGCGGTAATACGGAGGATCCAAGCGTTATCCGGAATCATTGGGTTTAAAGGGTCCGTAGGCGGTTTAATAAGTCAGTGGTGAAATCCCTCCGCTTAACGGAGGAACGGCCATTGATACTGTTAGACTTGAATTATTGTGAAGTAACTAGAATATGTAGTGTAGCGGTGAAATGCTTAGATATTACATGGAATACCAATTGCGAAGGCAGGTTACTAACAATATATTGACGCTGATGGACGAAAGCGTGGGGAGCGAACAGGATTAGATACCCTGGTAGTCCACGCCGTAAACGATGGATACTAGCTGTTCGGAGCAATCTGAGTGGTTAAGCGAAAGTGATAAGTATCCCACCTGGGGAGTACGTTCGCAAGAATGAAACTCAAAGGAATTGACGGGGGCCCGCACAAGCGGTGGAGCATGTGGTTTAATTCGATGATACGCGAGGAACCTTACCAAGGCTTAAATGT
>NZ_JANXUG010000028.1 GCF_025352015.1 Flavobacterium sp. | reverse complement strand
TACGGTTAACCCGAACAATACCGCAGGAGCAGCCTCAAGTACACCAACTTTATGTATTAATACTGTATTAACAAATATTACACGAACTACCACCAGCGCAACGGGAATAGGAACTGCAACAGGATTACCGGCAGGAGTTACGGCAACTTGGGCAACCAATACCATCACGATAAGTGGCACACCAACAGCAGCAGGAACCTTCAATTACAGCATTCCGTTAACAGGAGGTTGTGGCAGTGTGAACGCTACGGGATCGATTACGGTTAACCCGAACAATACTGCAGGAACGGCATCATCGACACCGACCCTGTGTATCAATACAGTGTTGACTAACATTACTCATTCAACCACAGGCGCAACAGGAATAGGAACAGCAACAGGATTACCAGCAGGAGTTACTGCAACTTGGGCAACCAATACCATCACGATAAGTGGCACACCAACAGCAGCAGGAACATTCAATTACAGCATTCCGTTAACAGGAGGTTGTGGCAGTGTGAACGCTACGGGATCGATTACGGTTAACCCGAACAATACTGCAGGAACGGCATCAAGTACTCCAACCTTGTGTATAAACACCGCATTAACAGCGATTACACATGCAACAACCAGCGCAACAGGAATCGGAACTGCAACAGGATTACCAGCAGGAGTTACGGCATCGTTTGCAACGAACACCATCACCATTAGTGGTACACCAACCGCTTCGGGAACGTTTAACTACAGCATTCCGTTAACAGGAGGTTGTGGCAGTGTGAACGCTACGGGATCGATTACCATAAGACCACTATTTACAGCAGGGACAATTGGTAATTCAGGCGAAACAATTTGTTATAATGGATTGCCTACTTTAGGTATAAATAGTATTACTGCTGCTAGTGGGGGTGATGGCGTTATTACGTACAAGTGGCAAGCTAATGGTGTTGATATTCCGGGAACTAATGCAGATACTTTTAATCCGCCATCTGGATTAACTGTTACAACCACGTACACAAGATTTGCTAAAGATACATCATGTAATGCAACATTTACTATTTCATCAGGTAGTTGGGTAGTTACAGTGTCTAATACGAATACCTGGACAGGTACAGTAAGTACACTTTGGACAACAGCCGCAAACTGGTTATGTGGATATGTTCCAACAATTGCCACTGATGTTGTAATTGGTTCTGCAAGTTTTTACCCTGTACTTGCATCTGATGTATCTATTAATTCTTTAACACTTAATTCGGGCACGAGCATGAAGGTCAATGCAACGTATGATTTAAATGTTACAAATGCAATTATAAATAACGGCACGTTGACTTTAGAAAACGATAGTAATTTAGTGCAAACTAATAATGTTTCCAACACCGGAATGGGTTCAACAATTGTCAAACGGAATTCATCGGCTTTAAAACGTTTAGATTATACTTTATGGTCGTCTCCAGTTACTGGACAAGGAGTATATGCTTTTTCTCCTTTTACCTTGCCAACTCGTTTTTATACGTATAATACCGCTACTAATTTTTATAATTCGGTAGCATTTAATTTAACAGGATTACAGTATCCATCTCCATTAGTTGCGCCTAATGGTGTGAATGGAACAGATAGTAACAACGTTCAGTTTGCGAAAGGAAAAGGATATTTAATAAGAATGCCATGGGATCATCCTACAACAGCAACCGTTTGGAATGGAACTTTTACAGGCGTTCCAAACAACGGAAATATTTCATTTGCTATGACAACAGGATATAATGCTGTTGGAAATCCGTATCCGTCAAGAATTAATGTTAAAGATTTTATAGATGGGAATACTAGTATTTCTGGACCCTTATATCTTTGGAGAAAAACGAATGATAATGCCGCAACATCCTATGCTACTGTTACCAAAACAGCCTATGTTGCTAACGGAGCCACAGGTGGTGACACCGGCACAGGTTATTTTAATACCGGGAATGAGGCCAATTGGGTTCTTAATATTGGACAAGGATTTATTGTAAATGCCACTAGTAGTTCTAACCTAACTTTTACTAATAGTATGAGAAGAAGTTCTAACGCAGGGCAATTCTTTAGAGCGCAACTAGCAACTGTAACTAGCGTAGATAGTGGTTTGTATTGGTTGAATTTGAATACAGATGCGGGTATTTATAGCCAAATGGCTGTAGGATATAGTTCAGAAGGAACCCTTGCAGAGGATAGAGGTATTGATGGGAAAAATATCAATAATGAATTTTATTTGACTAGTTTGATAGGAACAGATGAGTATTCAATTCAAGGGCGACCAGATTTTCAAGATACGGATATTGTTCCTTTGTCGTATAAAATTGCAACAGCAGGTAACTACTCCATTAGTATTGATCACACCGCTGGTCTATTCAGTGGAAATACACAAGCAATTTACTTGAAAGATAACTTAACTTCGACTTATACTAATTTGAATTCAGGTGTTTACGCTTTTACATCTAGCGCGGGAACTTTCAATAATCGTTTTGAAATTGTGTATCAATCACAGTTGGCAAATCCTAATTTTACATCCAATACTGTAGTTATTTACAACCAAAATAATGGGTTTGTTGTTGATTCAGGAAATTTCATCATGTCATCGATAAAAGTATTTGACGTTAGAGGAAGATTAATCGAAACAAAAAGCAATATCAATGCCAATCAAGCTACTATAAATGGTGGATTTGCAAACGAAGTGCTTTTAGTTCAAATCACCACAGAAGATGGATTCGTAGTAACCAAGAAAGTACTTCGATAAAACCGCTTATAATTACAAACGAAAAATCCCCACTTTTTTTTGAGTGGGGATTTTTTTGTGTTATAAAGAAATGTTTATTTTATTTAAATATGCTTTTTATTTTTTCTAAAAGTATATAGTACAAAGCACACACCAGTAATTGCCAGCAAAACTAACTTACTATTTATTGGGGCTGGAGCAGGATCAGTACCTTCAAGACCACCACCACCGTCATCTGAACCAGGTTGAGCAAAAGTCACAAAATCTGACAGTAAGATGATTGACAATAAATAATATTTCAATAAATTTTTCATAAATGCCTTATTTCAAGCTGTAAATATACTAATCATTTTCAAATCAAAAAAATTTAGTTCGGTTTTTGGGCTAATTAATTAAATTCTGATGTAAAAAATAATTTTACATTAGGAAATTTACTTTGCGTCATTTGTATGGTAAATTCAGAATCAGCTAAAAAAACTAGTTGAGCATATTTATCATGAGCAAGAAATTTTTGTTTGATTCTTTTAAATTCTTTAAACTCCTCACTTTTAGGGTCATTAGGCTTTACCCAACACGCTTTGTGAACAGGAAAATTTTCATAACTACATTTGGCGCCATATTCGTGCTCTAAACGGTATTGAATTACTTCATACTGCAGTGCTCCAACAGTTCCAATAACTTTTCGGTTATTCATTTCTAAAGTAAACAACTGCGCAACGCCTTCGTCCATAAGTTGATCAATCCCTTTGTCAAGTTGTTTTGACTTCAATGGATCTGCATTGTTAATGTATCTAAAGTGTTCTGGTGAAAAACTCGGAATTCCTTTAAAACTCATTTCTTCACCTTCTGTTAGCGTATCGCCGATTTTGAAATTCCCCGTATCATGCAAACCAACGATATCACCTGGATAGGATATGTCTACAATTTCTTTTTTCTCGGCAAAAAAAGCATTTGGACTAGAAAATTTTAAATTCTTGTTCAATCGCACATGCATATAGGGTTTGTTTCGTTCAAAAGTTCCGGAAACTATTTTCACAAACGCTAACCTGTCTCTGTGTTTTGGATCCATGTTAGCATGAATTTTGAATACAAAACCCGCCATTTTTTCTTCCTCTGGTTTTACTAATCGTGTTTCCGACTCTTTTGGTCTTGGCGATGGCGCTATTTCGATAAAGCAATCCAACAACTCTCTGACGCCAAAATTATTTAAAGCCGAACCAAAAAAAACGGGTTGCAAATTTCCAGTTAGATATTGTTCTCTATCAAATGCTGGATATACTTCTGAAATTAATTCTAACTCTTCTCTTAATTTGGTAGCAGGTTTTTCTCCAATTATTTTCTCTAATTCTAAGTTGTTAATATCTGAAAATGCTATTGTATCTTCAATGTTTTTTCGACTATCACCACTAAAAAGATTGATGTTTTGCTCCCAAATATTATAAATTCCCTGAAAATCATACCCCATCCCTATAGGAAAACTTAACGGCGTTACGGTTAATCCTAGTTTTTGTTCTACTTCATCCATCAAATCGAAAGCGTCTTTTCCTTCTCTATCTAATTTATTAATAAAAACAATAATAGGAATATTTCGCATTCTGCATACCGCGACCAACTTTTCTGTTTGTTCCTCAACACCTTTGGCAACGTCAATAACCACAATAACACTATCAACAGCTGTCAACGTTCTAAAAGTATCTTCCGCGAAATCCTTGTGACCTGGCGTATCTAATATGTTTATTTTTTTGTCATGGTAATTAAAAGCCAAAACTGAAGTTGATACCGAGATTCCTCTTTGCCGTTCAATCTCCATAAAATCGGAAGTGGCTCCTTTTTTTATTTTATTATTTTTTACCGCTCCAGCTTCTTGAATGGCACCTCCAAAAAGCAATAATTTTTCGGTTAGCGTCGTTTTTCCTGCATCGGGATGCGAAATAATTCCAAAAGTTCTGCGGCGTTGTATTTCTTGTAAAAAATTCATGATTTTTTGATAAATAGTTTGCAAAAATAGCATTATTTACTGATTATTTTGGTATCGATATAATTTCAGATTAATCAATAAGTAATCTGGCTACAAAAGGTGTTAATAAAATTTTGTTAATACTAGGAGTGATAGTTGGATAATGTGTTTGAATTGTTATTTTTGTTGATTGTTACATAGTAATTCTAAATCCTATATAGGATGCTTTAAAACACAGGAACTAATTATAAATCGTATTAAGCATGACATTAAAAAAGTTTTTTTTCGGGTTCGTTTTAGTATTTTCAGTAATGAGTTTTGCACAAAACAGTACTAAAGAAGTTTTGTTTACCATCAATGATAAACCCTATTATACTGACGAGTTTTCAAGAATTTACAAAAAGAATTTAGATTTAGTTAAAGACGATTCTCAAAAAGATTTAAACCAATATTTAGAACTATTTGTTGGATACAAATTAAAAGTAAACAAAGCTTACAAATTGGGTTTGCAAAACAATGCACCTTATCTAAATGAATTAAAATCCTACCGATCTCAACTGGCAAAAAACTATTTTAACGACACAAAAGTTACCCAGCAACTCATTGAAGAAGGGTATAACAGGCTTCAAAAAGAAATAAAAGCATCGCACATTCTTATTCTAGTTGATGAAAATGCGCTTCCCGAAGACACTTTAAAAGCATACAAAAAAATAGAAGACATCAGCAAAAAAGCTTTGGCTGGAGTAAGCTTTGAGGATTTAGCTGTAAAATATTCTGAAGACCCATCGGCTAAAGACAATAAAGGAGATTTAGGTTTTTTTACTGCCTTCAGAATGGTTTATACTTTTGAAAATGCGGCATATAACACCCCAAAAGGAAGCATCTCGAAAATTATTAGGACTCGTTTTGGCTATCATATTTTAAAAATCAACGACATTAGAAATAATCGTGGAGAAATTACTGTGGCGCACATTATGATTTTGAATCCAAAACCAGAAGAAACTGGAAAAAATGCAAAAACTACCATTAACGATATTTATAAAAAAATTCAGCAAGGAGAAAAATTCGAAGATCTAGCCAAACAATTTTCTGAAGATAAATCATCATCTTCTAAAGGTGGGGTTTTAAACAGATTTGGCTCGGGACAATTAAGTTCAGAAGAATTTGAAAATGTTGCTTTTTCGCTTGACAAACCTGGCGATTTATCAAAACCCTTTCAATCACAATTTGGCTGGCATATTGTTAAGTTAATCGAAAAACATCCTATAAAAACATTGGAGGAAACAAAATCTGAATTAGAAACAAAAATTGGAAAAGACGACAGGTCCAAAAAAATAACAGAAAAACTCAATGAAAAATTGAGAAAAAAATACACCTATAAACAAGATAACAAGCAGTTTGCTATTCTTTCTAAATTGATTACCAACGATTTTTATGATTCGAAATGGGTGCTTCCAGAAAATTCAAAAACCTACACAGCTCCTCTTTTTACCATCAATACCAAGAAAATTGATGGTAAAACATTTTTAGATTTTGTTGATAAACAACAAAAAGCAGGATTGAAAATAAAACCATTGTCAAAATTAATTGATGTCTTGTATGAAAAATTATTAGGCGAACAATTGACGGCCTATTATGATGAAAATTTAGAAGGTGAATTCCAAGATTTTGCCAATGTGATGGAGGAATATCGTGATGGATTATTACTTTTTGACTTGATGGAAAAGGAAATTTGGAATCGAGCAAAAACGGACACACTTGGATTAAAAACCTTTTATGACACCCATAAAATGGAACATATGTGGAAAAAAAGAGTAGATGTAACTGTAGCTTCCTCGACCAAACAAGACATGATAAAAAAAGCACAAACATTGTTGAAAAAAGGCGAAGAACCAGAAGCTATAAAAACTAAATTAAACCTTAATAATGTCATCAATGTAATGACGAACAGTGGTGCTTTTGAAGAAGGAAGTAGTGCTTTACCAAAAACAATGAAATACGATGTTGGAGTTTCGGAGGTGTTTAAGGAAGGAGAATATTATTTTGTAACGAATGTTGAAAAAGTTTTGCCCGAAACGGTCAAAACACTCGAGGAATGTAAAGGCAAAATTGTTAATGATTATCAGCAATATTTAGAGCAAAAATGGGTTGACGATTTAAAACAAGAATTCACAGTAAAAATCAATAGAGATGTTTTTGATCGCTTGAAGAAACAGTTACAATAAGAAATGAAAAATAGTTTTTTCCTTCTTTTTTTATTAGCTTGTTCCTGCAATTATTTTCAACCAAAAAAAAAACCACAATCTATTGCTAGAGTAGGAAAAAATTATTTGTATAAAAGTGACATTTTAACTCTGGTTCCAGCGGGAACTTCAAAGCAAGATAGTATTCTTTTGGTTCGAGATTTTATAGACAGGTGGGCAAGTCAAAAATTATTGATTGAAGCCGCAGAAAAAAACCTTAGCAACACAAAAAAAATAACCTATAATGCTTTAATAAAACAGTATAAAGTTGATTTATATACCAGCGCTTACATCGAAGATGTAGTAAAAAACACCGTTGATACGATTGTTAATGCGTCAGAATTAAAAAAATATTATAACGAAAATAAAGAAAATTTTAAAACCAACGGCCCTTTAGTTCGATTGCGATTTATAAATCTGTCAAAAAATAATCCGCGTTTTGAAACCATAAAGAGTATTTTTTTTAATTACACCAAAAACGACAAAAATTTTTGGAAAACGTATGCGTTACAATCCAAGAGTTTTGCAATGAATGACACGGTTTGGGTCGATATGAGTCAGGTATACATCAAATTACCATTTGTTACTCCTGACAATAGAGATGAATTTATAGTTGCTGGTAAAAGAATTGAAAAAGAAGTTAAAAACGATGTTTATTTGGTGAAAATCACCAATGTGATTGATAAAAATCAAATCAGTCCCTACGATTATATAAAACCTACTTTGAAAGAAGTAATATTGAACAGACGAAAATTAGAATTGATTAAAAAATTTGAGAAAGACATCATTAACGATGCCATTAAAAACAACGATTATGAAATATATAAATAGCAAACTTATCATCGCAATTATTGCAACTTTTTGTGCCATAAGTATTGCCAATGCTCAAGAAATTATTAAAGACACTGTTAAAAGTAAAACGGTGTCGAAAACTTTTCGTAAGCAAAAAATAGATGGGATTATTGCAACAGTGGGGAGTTACATTATTTTAGATTCGGACATTGACAAATCCTACCTAGAATTATCAAGTCAGGGAAATTCAATAAAAGACATTACCCGTTGTCAAATGCTGGGGAAATTACTGGAAGATAAATTGTATGCACATCAAGCAGTGCAAGACAGTATTATTGTAAAGGATGCAGAAGTCAAAGAAAAACTAAACGAGCAGGTAACCTACATAGTTGAACAGCTAGGATCGATGGAGAAAGCTGTGCAATATTTCAAAAAAAATACCGAAGAAGAATTTAGAAGTGAGCTTTTTGATATTATCAAAATGAATAAACTTACTGCAGAAATGCAAAAGAAAGTTATTGATGCGGTAGAAATAACACCCGAAGAAACCCGTAATTTTTTCAAAGCAATTCCACAAAGTGATTTACCCGTTTTTGGCGCGGAAATGGAAGTAGCACAAATTGTCGTAACTCCAAAAATTACCGAAGAAGAAAAAATGCGAGTCATCGCTAGACTGAAAGAAATAAAAGCGGAAGTACTCTCGGGAGCAAGTTTCAAAACCAGAGCGGTTATTTATTCAGATGACAAAGGGTCGTCGTCGTCGGGGGGCTTTTATAAGATTAATAGAAAAACCCAATTCGTAAAAGAGTTTAAAGATGTGGCATTCAGCCTTGGCGAAGGCGAAATTTCTGAACCATTTGAAACAGAATATGGCTATCATATTATTATGGTTGAAAAAATTAAAGGTCAAGAAGTAGAATTGAGACATATTTTGATGATGCCAAAAGTATCCGAACAAGCCTTGAAAGACGCCAAAGAAAAGATTACACTGATAAAAAAACGAATAGAAAACGGAGAAATCACTTTTGCAGATGCAGCAAGAACCTTGTCTGACGAAAAAGAAACACGTGCCAACGGTGGTGCGTTGATCAATCCTAAAACTCAAGATACACATTTTGAACTGACCAAAATGGATCCCAGTTTATATAGTGAAGTTTCTAATTTGAAAGACAATGCTATCTCAACACCAATTTTAGATGACAATCCTAGAACAGGGAAAAAATATAAAATCATTACCGTAACTAATAGAATTAATGAGCACACGGCAGATTATGCCAAAGATTATATCAAAATTAAAGATTTAGCTCTAAAAGAAAAACAAATCAAGGCTATTGCCAAATGGACGGGAGGAAAAATTAAAGAAACCTATATTAAAATTAATGGTGAATACAAGGATTGTGTCTTTACCAATAATTGGGTAAAAAAATAAGTTTCACTATAAAATTTAAGTAACATTAAAATAAAAATAAAATGTCAGACGTTACAGCCATTCAGAATTTAGTTCAAAAAAGATTGGAACTTAAAAAAGAAATTGCCAAGATAATAGTAGGTCAAGACGATGTGGTAGATCAAATTTTGCTCAGCATTTTTTCGGGTGGACACGCGCTTTTGGTTGGCGTTCCAGGATTGGCAAAAACGTTGATGGTCAACACTATTTCGCAAGCTTTAGGATTAGATTTTAAAAGAATACAGTTTACACCCGACTTGATGCCTTCAGATATTTTAGGAAGTGAAATTTTGGATGAAAGCCGTCAATTTAAATTTATCAAAGGCCCCATATTTGCTAATATTATTTTGGCGGATGAGATTAACAGAACACCACCAAAAACGCAAGCGGCATTGCTTGAAGCCATGCAGGAACGCTCGGTAACTATAGCAGGGCAGAATTATAAATTAGATTTACCTTATTTTGTTTTAGCGACCCAAAACCCAATTGAGCAAGAAGGAACATATCCTTTGCCCGAAGCACAATTAGACCGTTTTATGTTTGCCATCAAGTTGGATTACCCAACTTTTTCTGAAGAAGTTGATGTAGTAAAAAGTACCACATCTGATCATAAACCTGTAATCAACCCACTATTTACAGCACAAGAAATTATAGATTTCCAACATCTTGTTCGTAGAATACCGGTTGCTGATAATGTGATTGAATATGCAGTGACTTTGGTAAGCAAAACACGTCCAAACAATCCTTTGTCCAACGATTATATAAAGAATTATTTAGATTGGGGTGCAGGCCCAAGAGCATCACAAAATTTAATTTTAGCCGCCAAAGCCAACGCAGCTTTCAACGGAAAATTTTCGCCAGATATTGAGGATGTAAAAGCAGTAGCTACAGGAATTCTGCGTCACAGAATTATCAAAAACTACAAAGCCGACGCCGAAGGAATTACAGAGGAAATGATTATAGATAAGCTGTTGTAGTAAAAGGTAACCTAGAATTAATTTATTCTAAAAGACTTCATAGCGTGAGTTAGATTAATACTAAAAGACAAGACATTATTATCTTGCAACAATTTCTTTAAACTGGTAGAAAAAACGCTCAATTAATCGCGAATCTTTTGTGATTATATCAGCTGAACCAGACATCTCTTGTCTAAAATCAATTTGTTTTTTATAGGATGTGGTTAAACCAATTGGTAAAGAAACATCAATAAATAAATTACCTTCTTTATCTGGAGTTAATGAAATTGCTTTTATAGTGCCTTGAACTATTCCAAATTCTCTATCAGGGTAATTAGCCAATCGGATATTTACTTTTTGACCAATTTTTATTTTACCCGAATTTCGTGACGGTGCTTTGGCTTTTCCAATGTAACCATTTTCATTGCTTGGGATTATCGCAAAAACATTGTCTCCAGCGTTTACTGTTTGATTTTCTGCCCAAAGTTGTAAATAAGAAACTTTGCCATCAATGGAAGAGCGCAAAACATAATTTAACTCCCAATCTTTGATAGCATTTTTTAGCCCATAAAAAGCCTGTATTACATTGCGCTCTAAATTTACATTCTCCTTATTTTCGTTGATTTTCGTTGTTTTACTATTTCGGTTTAATTCGTTTAGAGAGGATTTTAATTGTGAAATGGTACTAAGCAGGTTTTTATAGTTTTTTTGTGCCTGTAAGTATTGTAAACGCTGTTTTTCTACTTCTTGAGTAGCAATAATTCCTTTTTTGTATAAAGTTTCGTAACGGTCTAAATCACTTTTTTGTAACTCCAATTCATTTTGATTGATGCTTTTTTGGGATTCTAATAAACTTAAACGCTCCTTTAGCTGTATGGCTTCATAACTTTGAGCCGTTCCCTCAACTTTATAAGGTTGCAACTTTGTGTTTAATTCACTGATACTATACTCTTTTTGAAATACCGCAAAACTACTTTCAATGCCTCCTAATTGGGCAATACTTAATTTTTCAAAAGGAAAGCTGCTTTTGTCAATATTGATAGTATCAACGATGCTTTTTAGTAAAAACACATCTTTGTAATTTGCTGTATTTTCTATTACAGCTAATGGTGTATCTTTTAAAATTGTTGCCTTATCTTTTACAAGAATCACTTCAATTTTACCTGAAGTATTGGTGACTAATTTCTGAGGTGGTACATTGGTAGTGATTACAATCTGAGTTGAAACAATATCAGGATATTTAACTAGCCATGATACAAAGAAAAGTATTAGTAGAATACCTAAAACAACTACTGAACCCCATCGAATTAAACGATTTGGAACACGAGTAAGCACCTCTTGTACTTCTTCACTTCTTAACTCAAAAGAGGTGTTTTTATCGTCCATAATTTTAACTTCCTAATTGCAATTGATTTTTAACAAGTTTAAAATAGCTGCCTTTTAAATCCACAAGTTCTTTATGATTACCAACTTCTACAATCTCTCCTTTTTCTAAAACTACAATTTGGTCAGCGTTCATAACAGTACTTAATCTATGAGCTATTACAACAACGGTTTTATCCTTAAAGAAGATGTTTAGTTTTTCCATAATCTCTTTTTCATTATTGGCATCCAGAGCAGAGGTAGCCTCATCAAAGAATAACATTTCAGGATTTTTATAAACTGCTCTAGCAATCAACAACCGTTGTTTTTGGCCTGTACTCATCCCAACGCCTTCCATTCCAATTTTTGTATTATAGCCCAATGGATATTCTTGTATAAAAGTTGCGATATTAGCCACATCAGCAGCATAAACCAAACGTTCTTTATCAATAATGTCAACACCAATAGCGATATTGTTAGCAATAGTATCATTAAATATATACCCTTCTTGCATAACAGTTCCTAAATGACTTCGCCACGCTTTTTGAGAAATTGTTATTAAGTCAGTTCCACTTTTTACTCTCTCCCCTTTGGGTAGGGCTTCGGAGAGGAAAATCCCACCACTATTTGGTTCATAAAATTTTAACAACAACTTCATCAAAGTAGTTTTCCCACTTCCACTTGTGCCTACAATTGCTGTTACTTTATGAGCAGGAATCTTTAAATTTAGATTTTCTAAAACCATGGCATTCGACCCGATATATCTAAAAGACAAATCTCTAATCTCGATATCGCAGTTTATAGGAATATCTTGCAATTGTGTCATTGACTGTTGGGTTTCATCTTCCTTTTCGTGAATTTCACTTAATCGTGCCAGTGATATTTTAGCAGCTTGTGCCTCACGAATAAAACTAATCAGTTCTAAAACAGGACCATTCAAACTGCCTACAATACTCGCTATCGCCATCATCATTCCCAATGTGATTTGCCCATCAATAACCAGTTTAGCGGATAAAAAAAGAATGATAATATTTTTTAATTCGTTTATAAAACTAGAACCAATAGTTTGGGTTTGTTCCAAAACCATAGCTTTCATTGACACTTTAAACAAGCGAGCCTGAATATATTCCCAACCCCAACGTTTTTGTTTCTCTGCGTTATGCAATTTTATTTCCTGCATCCCGTTAATAAGTTCTATGACTTTGCTTTGCTCTTGCGAAACTTCCGAAAAGCGTTTGTAATCTAACGCTGCACGACGTTTTAAAAACAGCGTAACCCATACAAAGTACAATAGACTTCCAACAAAGAAAACCGCAAATATTTTAATATTGTAATACGCCAAAACGCCGCCCATTACTACCATATTAATAGCTGAGAACAAAACACTCAACGACGAAGTAGTCAATATCCGTTCTATCCTGTGATGGTCGTTAATCCGTTGCATAATATCTCCTGTCATTCGTACATCAAAAAACGAGATGGGCAAGTTCATCAATTTTATAAAAAAATCAGAAATGAGCGAAATGTTTATCCGTGTAGAAAGATGTAATAAAATCCAGCTTCGTATTAATTCTAATGACATTTTACCAAAGAACAGAAACAACTGCGCCAATAAAATGAGATAAACAAAATGGATGTTTTGGTTTTGAATACCAACATCTACAATGCTTTGTGTTAAAAAAGGCGTAATGAGTTGTAGTAAACTACCAGCCAATAAACCGATAGCAAGTTGTATTACAAACGATTTATAAGGGAATAAATATTGAAATAATAAACCAAAACCAAATGATTTCTTGTCTTCTTTATCAAAGTTTGATTGTTGAAACTTAGGTGTTGGTTCGAGTAATAATGCTATACCTTCTTCTGTGTTTTCATCAGCATTATTCCCAATCCATGCTTTTATAAATTCTTTTTTTTTTAATTCTAACAAACCAAAAGCAGGATCAGAAATACAATAAGTATCTTTCTTTATTTTATATAAAACTACATAGTGATTTGCATTCCAGTGAAGTATACATGGTAATGGTGCTTCTTCTAATCGGGTTAATTTTATTTTTACACCAATGGTTTTAAAACCTATTTTCTCGGCAGCATCAGATAAATTGAGTAAATTACTTCCTTCTCTAGTGGTTTCGCTTAACTGACGAAGCGTTTGAATATTTAGTGTTTTGCCGCAATGCTTCGCTATTATTTTTAAACAGGTTGCGCCACAGTCTTTTGAATCCGCTTGTTTATAGAATGGAAACTTTTTAAGCATCTTTTTTTATTAAATTTTCCATACCATAAAATTCTATCGTTTTTTGCTTTAAAGGATTAGTACTCCATTCCTCCCAAACGTTGGTATAAGGATTATAACCACATTTCAATGGTTTTGAATATTGGTCTTCTGGATTTTCTATATAAGCACGGCAATCAGTACAAATATGTCTAAACTCGCAGTCTTTGCAAACTTCTATTTGGTCTTTGGTAATGTTCCAATATTTTTTGAAGCTTGGATGATTTAAGCCTTCTTCTAGTGTAGTGTCTTTTATATTACCAAAGCTTTCAGCCATTGAAGGACAGTTTTTGATATTGCCGTCTTTGTCGATTGAGATTTTTCGATTGAGGCAAGTGTTGTGGTGTTGAGATTCAGTAAAAAGTTTAATATTTGAATAAAAATATTCGTCATTTATAATTCCACAATGCTTTTCATTAACTACATTTCTTTTTACCATCATTAAATACCCCATCTTGTTACCTAAAGCACTGTATCTTTTATCATAAGGTGAATTAAAAACTATTATGGAATGAATTCTACTGTTATCTATCAAAATTTTGTTTACTTCATCTAAATTAAAATTTTCGTAATAAGGAAGAATAAAATCAATTGAAACAATTCTAGATTTTCCCTTTTTTAAATTTTCAACGATGTCATAAATATAGTTTACACCTATATTTTTATAAAAACGCAATTGAACATGTGAACATTTTAGATCTTCAAATTGTGGCATCAATTTTTTAAAATCGTGAATTACCTCGTCATAGTCAACGATGATGTTTGTTATTGCTGATGGCGAATTCCAATCAGTTGATATTTTGGGAAATAAATCAGGATTTGAATTAAAAAAAATAAGTTTATTAGTGATTAGAAACTCAAAATATTCATCAATTATTTCATCATATTCGTTTTCAAAAGCATTTTTTATTTTCTCGATAGTATTGCCGTTATAGTTTTCTAAAATATCAAATAATCCATTGGGAATAAAATGATAAGTGTTGTTTTTTGTATCACAAATAATACTTCTGTTAAAACCTTTAACAGAAATACAATCAGCAAATAGGATAAAATTTGAATGTTCCAAATTATATTATTTTAGAAATAGGTTTTACAAAAGGTTTGGTTATGTTACGAGAATTTTGATAAAAATGAATTGCAACAAGATTGCTTTTAGGCTTAATTTGATTATCGCTATTAGCTTTAAATTTTAAACCATTAAAAATATTGATGGGTTTTTTATGTTCCATTTTTCAAAATTTTAGCTACTTGATTTTCTATATAATAATTGCAAGCATTATTCACAAAGCTTATTTGACCTGTTGGGTTTATCTCTAAAAAATAATATTCACTATTACAATACATTAAATCAGCAGAGCCATAATTTAGATTAAATTTCATAAAAACCTTTTCAAGTTTTTCTTCTATTGCTATAGGTAATTTAAACGGTACCATTCTTAAATTATCCATTTCAATAAATTTAGTTCTAATATCAATATTGTCGTCAAAATTGTGAATAGCAGTAGAATAAAAATAGCCATCAATATAAATTACTCTAATTTCAAATTCAGCAATGATTCTTTCTTGAAAAAAAGATAAAGCAAATTCATTAGACACTTCTGTAAGTATCTCAAAGGTGATAGGGAATGTTAGATTGAAATTATACAAAAATTCATCATCTTCATAAAAGTAACTGTTCAATATTCTTTTTGACACAATTCCATTCTTTTTTTTATACATTTCATAGAAATCATTCAATTTCTCTTTATTTCCAGTAATTAAAGTATGAGGGATTTTGAGCCCTTGTTTTTTTGCTTCTAACATTATATCAAGCCGATTGCTTTCAAAATCTGCGATACGTTTACCAATCTTTTTTACTGCTTTTTGCAAAACAAAAGCATCATTAAGAACTTCATAACATTTATTTTCGTAATCATTACTACCACTAGTAATACATCCACCATTAAACCAAACGCTTTTAATTTTTTCTAATTCTACATTTTCTAAATAGTTGTTTTTAAATTTATAAGAATTAATCTCATTACTAAAATCCATAGCTTCAATCTCAACTTTATCCGATTCTCCTATTCGAACAAAATCATCATCTAGATAATCAATAACATCATTTACAAAATCATCAACATCTTTACTGTATATAAGAATCATAACACGAATTTACTTTTCATAAAACTCCCAATCATCAGTTAATTTCATAATAAAATCAAAATTGTTATCATAATAATCATCCCATTCTTTTGGGTTTTCCTTATTATACTCAGAAACAATAAAATCGCCATAATCTATAATAAATGCGTTAAAGTTTTTAAATTTAAATTTTATTTTATTTTCAATTATAGAACTGCTTGGACATGATTTGTTTTTATATAAATTCCCTTTATAAATATGATAACAAGAGTTTGGAAAATTTTTATGATTACTGCTTCGCTCTTTATCATATTCAAGTAGTTCTGCACTTTTATCTAGTAATATCATTAATTCTGACAGTCCTTTAGGTTTTTGTTGTACAGCATGTCTTATGATTACATTATAATCTGGCGACTGAATTAGAATGTGCATCGTCCTAAAATAGGTTGACTAAAAATTAAACACTTTTAGTATTCTATGGAAACAACAACAAATCAAGCCTGTCGAAAAGAAGGCTATCAAAAAGTAACTTTCGAGCACAAACTTTTTGTCATCGACCAAATCAATA
>NZ_JANXUG010000010.1 GCF_025352015.1 Flavobacterium sp. | reverse complement strand
CAATCCAAAGCAATAATTAGCGAAAATCCGTTGTCATCGGCAAAGTCAATTCCTTTGAATGAAATACCGTAACCTTCATCATAACGATCCGGAATGTAAGTGGCAACATTAGAATAATAACTTTTCAAATAACTGGACATTAGTGAAACTGCTGTGGTTCCATCGACATCGTAATCGCCAAAAACTAAAATATTTTCTCCGTTGGCAATCGCTTTTTCAATTCGGTAAACCGCTTTGTCCATGTCTTTCATCAAATAGGGATCGTGCAAATCATCCAAACTTGGTCGAAAAAATTCACGCGCTTGTTTAAAGGTTTCTATGCCTCGTTGAACCAAAAGTGTAGCAATTAATTCGCTAACATTGAGTTCAGAAGCTATTGCATTTATTTTTTCTTGGGAAGGTTTTGATTTTATTGTCCAGCGCATTTTAAAGTACGATTTACGAAGTTAGCAGTACGAAAATAAGAATTTAAAAGTAAGAAAAATAATTTCAACAAACCAACAAATGCTTTTAAAGAAACTGATTTAATATTCACTATTTTTGAGCTTTAAAATTTAGTTAAAAATGCAAATTCAAGGACAAATTGTAGATATTGAAAACAGGAAAATATATTCTGGAGAAATTACCATCGAAAACGGTAAAATTAGTTCCATAATTGAGAAAAAACATGAAGTAAAAAATTATATTCTTCCTGGGTTTATTGATGCCCACATCCATATCGAAAGTTCAATGTTAGTACCATCAGAATTTGCCAAAATTGCCGTGTTGCACGGTACGGTTGGAACTATTTCTGACCCTCACGAAATTGCAAATGTTCTGGGAACAGCTGGTGTACATTTCATGATTGACAACGGAAAAAAAGTGTCTTTTAAATTTCATTTTGGTGCGCCATCATGCGTTCCTGCAACTTTTTTTGAAACAGCTGGAGCCGTAATTGATTCCAATCAAATCGCAGCATTAATGGCGTCGCCCGATATTTATTATCTATCAGAAATGATGAATTATCCTGGCGTTTTGTTTGATGATGACGAAGTCTTAAAAAAAATTGCTTGGGCAAAACATTACAATAAACCAGTTGATGGTCACGCGCCAGGCTTGCGGGGAGCGCCCATCGAAAAATATATTGCTGCCGGAATTTCTACCGACCATGAATGTTTTACGTATGACGAAGCCGCAGAAAAATTATCTCTCGGCATGAAAGTGCTCATTCGCGAAGGAAGTGCCGCCAAGAACTTTGAAGCTTTGATAGATTTGCTTCCTGAAAATTATCAAAATATGATGTTTTGTTCTGACGATAAACATCCCGACGATTTGATTGTGGGACATATCAATTTGCTTTGCGCACAAGCCGTAGCTAAAGGTTTTGATGTTTTCAAAGTTTTACAAATGGCGTGCATAAATCCTGTGAAACATTATAAAATGGATGTTGGTTTGTTACAAAAAAATGATGCAGCCGATTTTATTGTAGTAGAAGATTTATCCGATTTTAAAGTCCTGAAAACGTATATTAATGGAGAATTGGTTGCCAAAAACGGAAAATCGTTTATAAAACATGTCGAATTTGATAAGCCAAATAATTTCAATACTTCGCCCAAAGTTTTGAGTGATTTTGAGGTTCAAAGTTCAGCAAAAACCATCCGCGTCATTGAAGCTTTGGAAGGACAGTTGATTACTAATGAAATTCATCACAGTTCTTTATTGGTAAACGAAAAATTAGTTTCCAATACAAAAGACGATATTTTAAAAATGGCAGTTGTCAATCGTTATGAAAACACGCCACCAGCGATTGCTTTTATCAAAAACTTTGGATTGAAAAGTGGTGCAATTGCAAGTTCAGTCGCACACGATTGCCATAATATTGTTGCGGTTGGAACTACAGATGAAGAAATCTGCAAAGCAGTTAATATCCTGATTGAAAATAAAGGTGGAATCTGCGTTGTAAATGGTTCTGAAAATAAATCGTTAGTACTTCCCGTTGCTGGAATAATGAGTGATAAAGATGGTTGGGACACCGGAAAATTATACCAAGAAATTGATGCGATGTCTAAACAATTAGGAAGCAATTTAAAGGCTCCATTTATGACGCTTTCGTTTATGGCGTTATTGGTAATTCCCGATTTAAAATTGTCAGACAAAGGATTGTTTAGTGGGAATAGTTTTTCGTTTGTGGATTTGGAAGTGGAATAAGATTTACTCTGATTGCTTTTTTAAAATTTTAGCTGTTTTGGGATTTAGTTTCCCAAAAAAAAATAAGTTTGGATGCTTTTTCTCCAGTCAAAAGATTATAAAAAACACATGCATTAAGAAAAGATCCTGCTTCAGAAGGATGACAATCATCATCATACAATTCAATTTCAGGATATTTCTTTCTCACATTATAATGTTTTTGACAATGATTTGTTAACGTTAAATCGTCTTGCTTTTTAATTCCATCAAAACATTCACTTAATATTTTTACATCTTGTTCCAAATTAAGCCTTTCTGGTGAGCAAAATTTATCTTCTTCGTTAACTTCTTCGCCCATAAAATATTTCGTTTCATCGAAGTATGCTTTTGCTATACATTCTTTTTTTCTTGGATATTTGCCTTTAGAAGTCCAAGTATTGAACATAATAAATTTACAATCTTTATTATTCACGAGTCCTTCTATTTTTTTTACTGTAGGCCCTGTAACTTCCTTAACGGCATCAGGGAAGTAATGATTTCCCGAACCTTCTTGTAATATGATAATATCCCATTTTTTTGAAGCTATTTTTTTTTCTGTTTCTGTAATTTCACCTATTTCTTTTGTTCTAGTATAAAGAGTATCTCCGCTTTTTTTAATAATCATATGTGTTAAATGACCTTGCAAAGTCATTCCATCAAATGTAGATTGTTCAACATTGAAATTATAATGTTTTTCATTCAACATAGATTGAAGTGTAGTAGGCATATCGTGAAAATATGTCAAGCTGTTGCCTATAAATAAAACATTGGTTTTTTCCTGATTGAGAATAGATTTTGATTTGCACCCAAAAAATAAAACCACACAAATTATTGCCAGTATTTTTTTCATTCATCAAATTTATCTTACTTCTTGTCTCTTGTCTCTAAAATTTTTCCTCCAACTACAGCTACAATTTCTCCTTTTGGTGGTTTGGCTTCGAAATGTTTTAGTACTTCCTCTGCTGTTCCTCGTATGGTTTCTTCATGTAGTTTAGATAATTCTCTGGAAACCGAAATTGGTCTTTCGGCACCAAAATACTGGACAAATTCCGCTAAAGTTTTTAGTAGTTTATGAGGCGAAACATAGAAAATCATGGTTCGATTTTCTTCGGTCAATGCTAAATATCTGGTTTGTCTTCCTTTTTTTTCGGGCAAAAATCCTTCGAAGATAAATTTATCATTGGGCAAACCGCTATTCACCAAAGCCGGAACAAAAGCCGTAGCGCCTGGCAAACAATCGACTTCAATATTATTTTCGACACACGCTCGGGTCAACAGAAATCCGGGGTCAGAAATGGCAGGTGTTCCAGCATCGCTAATCAATGCAATAGTTTCACCAGACTGCAAACGCTTAATCAAATTCTCAACAGTTTTGTGTTCGTTATGCATGTGATGGCTGTGCATGTGCGTGTCAATATCGTAATGTTTTAAAAGTTTTCCGCTTGTTCGAGTATCTTCGGCCAAAATCAAATCGGCTTCTTTCAAAACTCTAATCGCTCTGAAAGTCATGTCTTCAAGATTGCCTATTGGCGTTGGAACTATAAAAAGTTTGGACATTTACACGAATTTCTTTTCCACAATTGCCATAAAGCGTTCAATGTAATCTTCCTCCCCAACCCAATAATTGTAATCTGGAATTACCATCTCATTGATAAAATCTTTGGCTTCTTCAAAAGTATCAAAAGTGTTCAATTGTGAAATTACACGATTAAAATCTTCATTACTGTCTTTAAAAAGATGTTGCACAAAGCCAATTCGGTCGTTCAATCCAATGGCGATTGATTTTGAATGCGCATCATTTATAGCAGTTGTTTTTGGCGCTTCAAATTTAGTTTGCTCCGCCTGTTTGCCGGAGCTCGTGTCTGATTCAAATAAAGACACTTCATTTGGTTTTACAAAAATAGGATCTACATAATTTTCTCCCAACAAATCATGCAACGCCACATGTTTTGTATTTGGTTTTATTTCGGTTTCAATTTGCTTTATCGATTCGCTATTTTTTTGGTCAGCAGGTTCAGCTTCTACGGCATCAATTTCTAATTCAAAGCTTGGTTTAAACAGTGGCTTTTCATCATCTTTTGGCTCTGATTCTTGCGCCGTTTCTTTAGTTTTTTCAGAAACAATTGTTGGTTCATCTATTGCTTCTTCTGAAACTTTTTCCAATGATGATTCGATGACACTTTCTGGCTTGTCAAGTACTTTAACACTTGCTTCTTCAACTGGTTTGGTAATTGGCTCATCTTTATTTAAGATTTGATTTTCAAAATGTTGTTCTAATTTTTCTTCTAAAACAACTTCGGAAACATCTGATTTTACCGATTCGAAATTATCTTGATAAAATTTTAAAACAGCCAGCGTTTCATATAATTTTTGCGTTTCCTTGTACAACTGATCAACTTCTGATTTGTTTTTCAATTTTAAAATTCGGTGCGCAATGCTAATTAATTCAGATTCTAATCTTTTTTTCATTTTATTTTGAAATTGCTAGTGTTTTAGTTAATTGTCTTCCAATCCATTTATTTAATCACGGGAAGAAGTTGCCTTAAATAAAAATTTTCTACATTTGAATCGACGTAAAAATAGGGAAAATTTATGTCGGTTTGTTTCCGTGACAAAGTAATAAAAACTATTCATTTTAAGCGCAAGAAAAATACAAAATGTTTCTCGAAAATACAGTAAATCATAAAGAACAATTTGGCTGGATTGAAGTCATCTGCGGTTCGATGTTTTCGGGAAAAACCGAAGAGCTTATCAGACGATTAAAAAGAGCGCAATTTGCCAAACAAAAAGTTGAGATTTTTAAACCTGCCATCGACACGCGTTATGATCACGAAATGGTCGTGTCGCACAACAAAAATGAAATCCGTTCCAGCCCGGTTCCATCAGCAGCTACTATCCGAATTTTAGCGCAAGGTTGCGATGTAGTTGGTATTGATGAAGCCCAATTTTTTGATGATGAGATTGTTTCGGTTTGCAATGATTTAGCGAATGCTGGTATCAGAGTTATCATAGCAGGATTGGACATGGATTTTAAAGGCAATCCATTTGGACCAATGCCAGCCTTAATGGCAACTGCGGAATATGTTACTAAGGTGCACGCCGTGTGCACAAGAACAGGAAACTTGGCGCATTACAGTTTCAGAAAAAATGACAATGACAAACTCGTCATGCTTGGCGAAACCGAAGAATACGAACCCTTGAGCCGTGCTGCTTATTACAACGCCATGCGCGAAAATATGGAAGTAAAAGACGCAAAACATTTATCAATAGAAGAATAATTTCATAAAACTTGACACAAACTATCCGAAATATTATTCCCATCATCAAAGCCATTTGGGTTGGCAAAAATGATGTGGCAATAATAGACGGGATTTCAATCGATAGTCGCTCGTTACAAAATGACGAAAACACACTGTTTTTTTGTCTAAAAGGACCAAATCATGATGGTCATGAATTTATAGAAGAGCTAATTTTTAAAGGAGTTCAGTATTTTGTAGTAACACATATTCCTCAATCATTTGAAGAGAATGCTAATTTTTTGGTTGTAGAAAACACACTTGATGCTTTACAAAAATTTGCCAAATATTACCGCAGTTTGTTTGAATTTCCTATTATTGGCATTACCGGAAGCAACGGAAAAACGATTATCAAAGAATGGTTAAATTTTTTGTTAAGCCCTGATTTTAATATCATCCGAAGCCCAAAAAGTTATAACTCACAAGTTGGTGTACCACTTTCTGTTTTGGGTATCAACGAAAAACACAATCTGGGCATTTTTGAAGCAGGAATTTCCACCACAAATGAGATGGAAAAACTGCAAAAAATCATTCAACCTACTATTGGAATTTTAACAAATATAGGTTCAGCGCATGATGAAGGATTTTCGAGCGTAGGTGAAAAAATTAAAGAAAAACTAAAGCTCTTTTCCTCCGTAAACGTCTTAATTCTAAACAAGAATAAAACTATTATTGCTTTTGTAAATCCGAAAATAAAAACCTTCAGTTGGTGTTCAGATGATAAAAGTGCTGATGTTTTTATCACCAAAAAAAATAGTGAAGAACTAACCGAATTACAAGTTACTTATAGAGAAGATACGTTTCCTATTATCATTCCGTTTCAGGACCAGGCATCAGTAGAAAATGCGATTCAGTGCATGATGGTGATGCTCTATTTTGGTTACAACCAAAAAGCAATTCAAACAAGAATGGCGCAATTGTATCCCGTAGAAATGCGGTTGAAAGTAAAAACCGGGATTTATAATTGCACCCTTATTGATGATAGTTATAGTTCTGATTTTCAATCGTTGAAAATAGCTTTAGACTTTCTTGAAAATCAAAAACAGCACAAAAAGAAAACACTAATTCTATCTGATATTTTCCAAAGCGGTTTGAGTAATGATACGCTCTATTCGCAAGTGTCCCAATTGATTATTTCGAATAAAATTACCCGCGTGATTGGCATTGGCGAAACTATTTCGTTATACAAAAACAAATTTATCAATTGCATTACTTTTAAAGATGTTGCTGCATTTACCAATGCTTTTGACAATTTAAACTTTGAAAACGAAACCATTTTAATAAAAGGCGCACGTGATTTTCATTTTGAAGAAATCGTTTCGATGCTCGAGGAAAAAACGCATGAAACAGTTCTCGAAATCAACCTCAACTCGATTAGTTATAACCTGAATTTTTATAAATCGAAGCTGAAACCAAAAACCAAAATGATGGTAATGGTCAAAGCTTTTGGATACGGCAATGGTGGTTTTGAAATTGCCAAATTACTCGAACATCACAAAGTTGATTATCTTGGTGTGGCTTTCGCCGATGAGGGAATTTCGTTAAAAAATGCTGGAATTAATGTTCCGATTATGGTATTAAATCCAGAATCGACGAGTTTTGCTGCTATTATTCAGCATCAGCTGGAACCCGAAATTTATTCCATCAAAGGATTGAAAGCATTCTTAAAAATTGCCGAACAAAAAAAACTAAAAAAGTTTCCAATTCATATCAAAATAGATACAGGAATGCATCGTCTTGGTTTTGAAGAAGAAAATATATCCGATTTAATACAGGTTCTAAAATCAAATGAAACCGTCCAAATCAAAAGCATTTTATCACACATGGCAACGAGCGACGATTTGAAACACGATACCTTTTCCAAATTACAAATTTCCTTATTTGAAAAGTTGTCCTCCAGAATAATGACAGAACTAAACGTAAAACCAATTCTTCATACTTTAAATACATCTGGAATTACAAATTACCCAGAAGCACAATACGACATGGTTCGGTTAGGCATAGGTTTATATGGAATTTCAAATGATTTAGAAGAGCAAAAAGAACTGGAAATAGTGGGCACTTTAAAATCGGTTATTTCTCAAATCAGAACAATTGACAAAGACGAAAGCGTAGGGTATGGCAGACGATTTATAGCTACAGAAACCACAAAAATTGCCACAATTCCTATTGGTTACGCTGATGGAATTCGACGAAGTTGGGGACAAGGTGTTGGATATGTAATGATTAATGGCAAACCCGCCAAAATAATAGGAAGTATTTGCATGGATATGTTGATGGTAAATGTCACCTCTATAGATTGTAAGGAAGGTAATACAGTTGTTATTTTTGGAGAAAATCCAACGGTAAATTTTATAGCAAAACAACTGAACACTATTCCTTACGAAATTCTGACCAGCATTTCACAACGGGTTAAAAGAGTATTTTTTAGAGAATAATCAAAAAAAAAATTGAAATGTTAAAAAAAAAATTAATTTTACTTTAACTAACCAATAAAACAAAAATAATTATGGGATTTTTTAGTGATTTTAAAGCCTCTTTAATGAAAGGCGATGTGTTAAGTTTAGCAACAGCGGTGGTAATCGGTGGTGCTTTCGGAAAAATTGTAGGATCGGCTGTGGATGATATTATCATGCCACTTGTTGGTTTAATTACTGGAGGAATTGATTTTGCCTCAAAATTCATTTCTTTAAACGGTCAAACTTATGAAAATTTAGCCGCGGCAAAAGCTGCTAAAGCAAGTGTGATGACGTATGGTAATTTTGTTCAAGCGGTGATTAATTTTATTATTATTGCGCTGTTTATTTTCATTATTTTACGTGCTGCAGAAAATGCGAAAAAGAAAGAAGTAGCTGCGACTGTTGCTCCAGCGGGACCAAGTCAGGAAGAGTTACTAACTCAAATCAGAGATTTACTGAAAAAATAACACCGCTACATTATTTATTCTAATTTATCCTGAACTAGTTTCAGGACTAAACCGCTTCTTGATTGAAGCGGTTTTTCTTTATTAAAACTTCAACAGGCTAAATTCGTTACTGAATATGCAAAATTTTCATTTTGCAAACTATTTTCTAATTACTTTTGTTTTTCAAAAATTATAAATCGATAAAATATGAAAGTTGCCGTTGTTGGCGCAACCGGAATGGTTGGCGAAGTAATGCTTAAAATATTATCTGAAAGAAATTTTCCGGTAACCGAATTAATTCCCGTTGCTTCCGAAAAATCAGTGGGAAAGGAAATTGAATTCAAAGGAAAAAAATATAAAGTTGTTGGTCTTCAAACTGCAGTTGACATGAAAGCTGATATTGCTTTATTTTCGGCTGGTGGCGAAACTTCTTTAGCTTGGGCTCCAAAATTTGCTGCAGCTGGTACTACTGTCATTGATAATTCTTCGGCATGGCGAATGGATCCAACCAAAAAATTAATCGTTCCCGAAATCAACGCATCTGAATTAACCAAAGAAGATAAAATCATCGCTAATCCAAACTGTTCGACCATTCAAATGGTAATGGTTTTAGCGCCATTGCATAAAAAATACAACATCAAACGTGTGATTGTTTCTACTTACCAATCCATTACCGGAACTGGCGTGAAAGCTGTAAAGCAATTGGAAAATGAATACGCTGGTGTTCAAGGCGATATGGCGTATAAATACCAAATTCACCGCAATGCAATTCCACAATGCGACAGTTTTGAAGACAATGGTTACACTAAAGAAGAGATGAAATTAGTTCGCGAAACCCAAAAAATTATTGGAGACAAATCGATTGCAGTTACTGCAACTGCTATCCGAATTCCAGTAGTTGGTGGGCATAGTGAAGCCGTGAATGTAGAGTTTTGGAATGATTTTGAGGTGAATGAAGTGCGCAACATTTTGCATCATACTGATGGCGTAACTGTTCAAGATAATAACGATACTTACACGTATCCAATGCCGTTGTACGCACAAGGAAAAGACGATGTATTTGTGGGTAGAATTCGTCGTGACGAAAGCCAGCCAAATTCACTAAACATGTGGATTGTTTCAGATAATTTGCGCAAAGGTGCTGCAACCAACACAATTCAAATTGCTGAATATTTAGTGAAACATAATTTAGTGTAGTCGATTATCGAATTTGCGCAAAAGACATTTTTAGGTAATCGTTTGGTTTATCAAATCACAAAATTTGTTAAATTATATAGCTTTTATTTCAGGTTATCCTATACTTGCCGCTGATGAAAAACAAAATTTGCATAATAAGTTTATCGTTCACTGTGATGGTGATGGGAGCTATTTTGCTGCAGTCCTTCCACTCTTTTCATCACTTGGAAGAATTTATTACCGAAAAACATTGCCATCATAAATACGCTTTAAACGAAACCGAAATCACTCATCACCATCATGATTTTGATCATTGTTTCGTTTGCGAATTCGCGCACGGCAATTACACTCCTACACATTTTTACACTTTTGATTTCAGAAAAACAGAGGTTACTTATTCGTACACATTTTGTTATTCTAAAGAAATAACACAATCTTTTAGAGGATCACTATTTTCGCTTCGGGCACCGCCAATAGTTATTGTTTAATCGGTTTAGCCAAAATCATTGGCACTAAAAATCATTTACAATAATTAAAATCAAAAACATGAAAATTTTTTATGTAACCTTATTGTTAGGGTTCTCTCTATTTGTGTCAGCACAAAACAAAATCGTTGGAGCTGTTTCTAACAAAGACAATAAACCATTACCGAATGTTATCGTCTCTATTCCGGAAATCCATAAAGAAACCATTTCTGATAATGACGGAAACTATACTTTACAAAATTTACCCGATGGTACTTTTAAGATCATGTACTCTTCTGCTGGTTATGGCACTCAAATACTTTCTATTTCATTATCTGAAAAAGAAACCACTCAAAATATAATTTTAGAAGACAATATTATCCACATGGATGAAGTGATTGTTTCTACAGCTTTCAACAAATTACAATCGCAAAACGTGATGAAAGTAGAACACGAAAGTGTTAAGTCTTTACAACAAAAAGGAGCCGCAACATTGATTGAAGGTTTGGCAACTATTCCGGGTGTTTCCCAAGTTTCAACAGGGACTTCTATTGGGAAACCTGTTATTCGTGGCTTAAGCGGCAATCGTGTTTTGGTGTATTCGCAAGGTGTGCGGTTAGAAAATCAACAATTTGGAGAAGAACATGGTTTGGGTTTAAACGATGCCGGAGTTGAAAGTGTAGAAGTCATCAAAGGTCCAGCTTCCTTGCTTTATGGTTCAGATGCGCTTGGTGGCGTGTTATATTTCAATCCTGAAAAATTTGCTAATCCGAAAGAATTTAAAGCCGATTTTAGTCAACGTGTGTTTTCGAATACTTTGGGAAGCAATACATCATTGGGTTTAAAAACTTCAACCGAAAATTGGAAATTTTTAGCTCGTGGAAGTTTCAATATTCATGCAGATTATCAAGTTCCTAGTGGTGATAGAGTAACCAATTCACGTTATAATGAAACCGATTTGAAAGGCGGAATTGGTTACAGCAATTCGAGTTTTTCGAGTGTGCTGCGCTACAATTTCAATAAGTTGGATTTAGGAATTCCTGAAAACGGTATAGGAGAACAATCTAACAGCCATTCCACTGCGTTCCCTAAACAAGCTGTTTACAATCATATTTTGAGCCTTCATAATAACTTCTATTTCAAGAACTCAAAACTCGATGCTGATTTGGGTTATATTTTTAACGACCGGGGTGAGTTTGCAACTACTGATTTGGCAAATTTGCACATGAAATTACGAACGATAAACTATGATTTGAAATATTATTTGCCAAAACTTGGAAAAGTAGAAACCATTGTTGGCTTGCAAGGAATGCATCAAACAAATACTAATTCTGGTGTAGAATTATTAATTCCAGATGCTACAACGAATGATTTTGGAGTTTTTGGAACTGCCAATTATGAATTCGGAAAAAATGTTTTGCAAGCCGGACTTCGTTTTGATAACCGAAAAGTCTCAAGCAAAACTCACGGAATTGTTAGTCAGGAAGGTTATTTTGAGGCGGTTGATAAAAATTTTGACAGTTTCAATGCGTCGTTGGGTTATAAAACAAATTTAGCCGATGATTTAACACTTCGTTTAAATGTTGCTTCAGGTTTCCGTGCTCCAAATTTAGCCGAATTAACCTCGAATGGTGTACATGAAGGAAGTAATCGTTATGAAATAGGAAATGCTTACCTAAAAAATGAACAAAATTTACAAACCGATTTGAACATCGAGTTTAAAAGCTCTCATTTTGAAATCTTCGCTAACGGTTTTTATAATCACATTAACAACTATATTTTCATTGCTCCAAATGGGAACATTATTACGGGCAACAATGTGTTTGATTACGTTCAGGCTAACGCCAAATTATTTGGTGGTGAAGCTGGAATTCATTTTCATCCACATCCTTTTGATTGGTTGCATTTTACGAGTAGTTTTGAAACGGTTATTGGCAAAAAAGATGACGGAAGTAATCTACCTTTAATTCCAGCCAATAAATGGAACAATACTTTTAAAGGTGAATTCAATATGAAAAACTGGTGGAAAGAAGGTTTTGCAACTTTGAATATTGAAAGCACATTTGCACAAAACAACAACAGCGAATTCGAAACTAGAACTAACGATTACACATTGTTAAATTTAGGTTTAGGTGGAAAAATCATTTTCAATAAAACTATTTTCAACTTTAATTTAAATGCTAATAATGTATTTGATAAAACGTATGTGTCGCATTTATCTAGATTAAAATCTGATGAGATTCCAAATATTGGAAGAAATGTAGTTTTAGGGATAATTTTTAATCTATAAGTATCAAAGCTGTTAATAATTTTTGTAATTGTTTATAAATATGGTAAAGTTTTAAGCATTAAAGTATTTTTTATATAATTAATTAATGTTATTTTTACCACATTATTAATTAAAATAGATATGTATGAATTCAATGTTTACTAGAATAGTTAGAGTTTCACTAGGCATAGCACTTGTTGTGTTTGGCGCGAACATGATTTTTCATTTTATTCCCATGGATTTACCTGACATTAATACCAAAGCTGGAAAATTCATGAATTCACTTGGCGCAACTGGTTATATTTTTCCTGTGGTAGGAGCTTTAGAAGTGTTAATTGGCATCCTATTAATACTAAAAAAATGGGTCGCTTTTGCTTTAACAATATTGGCGCCCATATCTATCAATATTTTATTATTTCACCTGTTTTTAGATATTCCCGGATTGTCAATTGCGCTTGTGATTGTTATATTTAATACAATTTTAATACTTAAACATTGGACTCAATACAAACCTTTGTTTTACTAAAAGGTCTTCAACATAATTTAAAAAGCTGTTCAGTTAATTAAAACTAAACAGCTTTTTTAGTATTCAATTTTTCTTATATAACTCATTGCTCTCATTATTTCATCCTTTCTACTATTAATATAAGTTGAAGAATTTGAGGCTTTGAATTTTCTAGGATTGGGTAAAATGGCAGCAATTCCTGCTGCTTCTTTTATATTCAAATCGATAGCTTTTTTGGTATACCAATGTCGTGCTGCTTCTTGAGCACCATACACACCATTGCCCATTTCTATGCTATTCAAATAGACTTCCATGATGCGTTTTTTGCCCCAAATGAGTTCTATTAAAACAGTAAAATAAACTTCTAATCCTTTTCGAACATAACTTCTACCTTGCCACAAAAAAACATTTTTTGCGGTTTGTTGAGAGATGGTACTGCCGCCTTTGAGCTTTTTCCCTTTAGTATTATTTTTAAAGGCTTTTTTTATTGCCATAAAATCAAAGCCACTGTGCTTTAAAAAGTTTCCGTCTTCGCTGGCAATTACTGCTTTTTGAAGATTTGGAGATATTTCTTCTAACGGAACCCAGTGGTGACTATAAATAGCCACATCGCCATCAATCTTAAACTCAATAATCCTTGTTATCATTAAGGGTGTAACCGGAATAGGAACCCATTTGAATATAATGACCGACAAAATGGAAAGTCCGAAGAACCAAAGCAGGGCTTTCCAAAACCAACCTGAAATTTTTTTTATCATATTTTATTTTACCAAATCTGCTAATTCTTGACCAATTAAACTCCCAATTGCAACTCCCATTCCACCCAATCGCACACCACAATAAACATGTTCTGATAGTTGCTCAACAATAGGATTTTTTGTGGCACCTAAACCCATAATTCCGCTCCAGCGATGGGCAATTTTAAATTCGGTATTAGGTAAAATTACTTCTTTTAATAATTTTTCCAAACGATTTTGAATTATTTCAGTTTCACCAAATTTAGTGGTCGTTTCTTCTTCAAAGGCTAAATTTCTTCCGCCACCCAATAAAATTCTGTCGTCAATATTTCGGAAATAATTATACCCTTTGTCAAGATGAAAAGTTCCTTTGATGTTAAGATTAGGAATCGGTTCGGTAATCAAAACCTGTGCTCTTGCTGGTTTTACTTGATTACTGGTCAATTTCCCCGCAAAACCATTAATAGCAAATAATACTTTTTTGGAAGAAAAACTAAAATTCGACAGCGATACAGCTACACAATCTCTTTTTTCATAATATGACATCACTTCAATGTGATTTAAAATTAAAATATCGCTGCTAATAGCTTTTTTCAACAATGCATTCATCATTTTTCCGGTATCAATTTGGGCTTCAAATGGATTAAAAATTAAAGATTCTTGTATGCCTTGAAAAGCAAAATTATTTGTTCTTTTTGCAAAAACATCGTTGCTGAAAAGTGGTTTCAGTAAGTCATTTATAAACGGAAGTTTTTGTAAACAGTCATTATAAGTGTGTTTTTCATCTTTTAAAAATAATTCATAACCGCCATAAGGCTTAAAATCAATTGCTTGATCGCCTAAATTTTTCCGTAACAATTGCAATCCGTTCCAACGTTTTTGAATGAGCTGCATTACTTCCTCTTCGCTATGGGTTTTCAAATCATCTAAAATTTCAGATAGACTTCCAAAACAAGCAAAACCAGCATTCTTGGTACTAGCACCTTGAGGTAAAATTCCCATTTCTAGAATCAAAATTTTACTTTTTGGAAACCGTTCTCTTAATGATAATGCACAATGAAGCCCCACAATTCCACTTCCGACAATAGTGAAATCAATATTTGTAAACCAATTTTTAAGTTCCCAATAACTTAAATTCATTTGTTTTTTTTCTAAAAATACTTTTTTCTAATACATTGAAAGCAAAAATTTTCAAATTTATAATTTTCGTACGAAAAATAATAATTTTTTAGGCATAGTTCAACAGTCAAGCCTTTAGATGATTGATTTGTTAATAGTTTTATTAAAAATTTAAATGATTTGTTAATAATAATTTTAATTTTGATGCTTAAATTTTAATTTAACCAAACATGTTTATGAAATTCAAATTACTCATTGTTACGCTGTTAGTTGCACTAAATGTTACTTTTGCCCAAAACAAAAATACAGTATGGAGTGCCATTACAAAAAAAAGTAATATGGTTGCGCTTGACTCCAGAATGCAACTTCCAGAAAAAAGACTTTTCGACTTAAACATATCAAGTTTAAAGAATAGCCTAATCTATGCTCCTGCAAGAACGACAACCACAAAAAATGCAGCAATCATAATAGCTATTCCAAATGCTGAAGGTGTTTTGGAGAAATTTAGTGTTTATGAAAGTTCGAATATGGATCCTGCGTTAGCAGCTCGCTATCCTGAAATCAAATCGTATATTGGGATTGGGATTGAGAACCCAACAGCAACAGCCTATTTTAGTGTGTCCCCTTTAGGATTCAAATCAATGGTAATTTATGCTGACAGTTCGGCGGTTTTTATTGAGCCTATTTCACAGGATTTAACTACCTATACCGTTTATAAAAAATCAGACAAAGCGGCTTCTTTAAATAAATTTGAATGTACGGTAGTTGCAACAGCTCAAAATCAAATAGCTACTACTAGTACCGCAAGACCAAATGCTGATGATGGAACGTTAAGGACTTTTCGTTTAGCAATGTCATGTACTGGTGAATATACCGTATATTTTGGAGGAACAAAAGCTTTGGCTTTGGCTGCTATTAATAACTCTTTAACTCGTGTGAATGGCGTATTTGAAAAAGATTTTGGGGCACACATGAATTTAATTGCAAATACCGATGCTGTAATTTACACCGATCCCAATACCGATCCTTATGCGGCAGCAGCTAATATGTCGCAATGGAATGCGCAACTACAATCTACTTTAACCTCTGTAATTGGGGAAGCTAATTACGATATCGGACATTTATTTGGCGCTACAGGTGGTGGCGGAAATGCAGGTTGTATTGGATGTGTATGTGTAAACGGACAAAAAGGAAGCGGTATTACGTCGCCAGCAGATGGAATTCCGTCGGGAGACAATTTTGATATTGATTATGTAGCCCACGAAATGGGGCATCAATTTGGTGGAAATCATACATTTACTTTTAGTAATGAAGGAACTATTGCTCAAGTAGAACCTGGTAGTGCAACGACCATCATGGGATATGCAGGAATTACCGGTGCCACTGATGTTCAAGCGCATTCAGATCCCTTTTTTCATGCGGTAAGTATTCAACAAGTTACCAATTATATCAAAACTACTACTTGTCAAACCAATACACCTACAGGGAATGCTGTACCAACTTCTAATGCTGGTTTAGATTATACTATACCAAAAGGAACAGCTTTTATGCTTACAGGAACAGCTACTGATGCTAATGGCGATGCGCTAACTTATGACTGGGAACAAATGGACGTTGGTACAACCACAACAACTTATCCTAGTGTTACCGCTACAACAGGACCAGCTTTTAAATCATTTCCAACATCAACAGCTCCAGTTCGTTATTTTCCTCAAATGTCAACGGTTTTAACCGGTGCAACTTCTTGGAAATGGGAAGCAGTTCCAAATGTAGCTAGAACTTTAAACTTTAGATTAACGATTCGTGATAATCATGTTGGAGGTCCAGCCAATAATAGTGATGATATGATTGTAACGGTGAATGCTACTGCAGGTCCATTTTCGGTTACGTCACCAAATACAGCCGTGTCGTATGCTGGAGGTTCATCTCAAACTATAACCTGGAATGTTTCAGGAACAACTGCCAATAATGTAAATTGTCCAAATGTAGATATCTTATTATCTACCGATGGCGGAATTACTTGGACAACTATAGTAGCAGCAACACCTAATGATGGAACACAAGCTGTAACCTTACCAAATACTCCAAGCAACGCTTGTAGAATAATGGTTAAAGGATCAAATCATATTTTCTTTGATGTTTCTAATACCAACTTTACTATTACAGCAGGTTCCACAGACACAGTTGCACCAACAGCACCAACATTAACAGCTTCTGGAACTACGCAAACAACAACCAATCTATCTTGGAGCGGAGCAACCGATAACGTTGCCGTAACAGGATATGACATATACAAAGATAGTTTGTTAATAGGCTCAACAACAACAGCTACCACTTATACTGTTTCAGGTTTAACAAATTCTACAACATATATATTTACTGTGAAAGCTAAAGATGCTGCAGGAAATGTTTCTGTAGCAAGTAATGCTTTAAGTGTAACAACTCTAGCTCCGGTTCCTGATACAACTGCACCTTCAGCACCTACCTTATCTGCATCGGGAACCACTTTAACCACTACAAACTTATCTTGGACAGGCGCTACAGATAATGTTGGCGTAACTGGATATGATGTATATAAAGACAGCGTATTATTGGGCTCTACAACAACAGCTACCTCTTTTGCCGTAACAGGTTTAACGGCATCAACTACATATGCATTCACGGTAAAAGCCAAAGACGCTGCCGGAAATATATCTGTAGCCAGTAATACTGCTACTGTAACAACTTTAACTCCAGACACAACTGCGCCAACGCCACCTACTTTAAGCGCATCAGGAACTACTTCAAGTGCTACTAATTTATCTTGGTCAGGTGCCACAGATAATGTTGGCGTTACCTCGTATGATGTGTATCAAAATAGCGTTTTTAAATCTAATGTAACCGCGACCTCATTGACTATATCTGGATTAACAGCTTCAACAACATATACTTTTTATGTTATTGCAAAAGATGCAGCAGGTAATTCTTCAACTGCAAGCAATAGTGTTAGTGTAACAACTTTGGCTGCATCTGTTACTTATTGCACTTCGCTGGGTTCTGTAACCACCGATGAAAAAATTGGAAAAGTTGTTTTTGGGACGATTAACAATCCATCAACAGGAACAGCAGGTTACGAAGATTTCACTGCACTTTCTACAAATGTTACGGCTGGGACTTCAAATACAATTACCATCACTCCAGCTTGGACAAGCACAGTATATCCTGAAGGTTATGCAGTATTTATAGATTACAATAAAAATGGTGTTTTTACTGATGCAGGCGAAACTGTTTTTACCAAAGCAGCTTCAACCACCACGCCAATTTTAGGAACATTTACCATTCCAGTATCGGCTACTTTAGGTGCTGCTAGAATGCGCGTTTCATTGAAATACAACGGAATACCAACTTCTTGCGAAACATTCTCTTATGGTCAAGTGGAAGATTACACTATAAACATCCAAGCAGGAATTCCCGACACAGTTGCTCCAACTGCAGCAACTTTAAGTGCCTCTGGAACTACTTCTACAACTACTAATTTATCATGGACAGGAGCCACAGACAATGTTGGAGTTACGTCTTATGATGTTTATCAAAATGGAGTTTTTAAAACCAATGTTACTACTACAACTTTAGCCGTAACGGGTTTAACAGCATCTACCACTTACACTTTTTATGTGATTGCAAAAGATGCTTCAGGAAATGTTTCCCCTTCCAGCAACACCGTTAGTGTAACAACTCCTGTTACTACTATTACATATTGTACATCAAAATCTAGTATTACTACCGATGAAAAAATTGGTAAAGTTGTTTTTGGAACTATCAATAACCCGTCAACCGGAACTGCTGGTTATGAAAACTTTACAGCTATTTCGACAAATGCAGTACAAGGAACAGCCTACTCAATAACCATAACTCCAGCATGGACTAGCACAGTATATCCCGAAGGTTATGCGGTATTTATTGACTATAATGGGAACGGCGTGTTTACTGATGCAGGCGAAACAGTATTTACCAAAACTGCTTCTACTACAACACCTGTTACAGGAACATTTACTATACCAGCCACAGCTACTTTAGGCACCACCAGAATGAGGGTTTCTCTAAAATATAATGGTGTTCCTACTTCATGCGAATCATTTACATATGGTCAAGTAGAAGATTATACTGTAAACATTACCTCTGCAGCAAGAGGAGATGTTAGTTCATCAATAGTTTCGTTCAACTTATTTCCAAATCCTGTAAAAGGTGATATTTTAAATATTTCAAATCTTGAACAACCATCAACTTATAAAATTTTCAACATGATGGGACAAGAATTAGGAAACGGAAAAATAGAAAGCGAATCTATATACGTGGGTGCTTTAAAAACAGGAACGTTCTTAATCGAAATCTCAAACGGAACGTCAAGCACAACAAAACGTTTTATAAAAGAGTAGTTTTTAATAAAAACCAAAAAGCCATACTGAAAAGTGTGGCTTTTTTTTATATTTAATATTAGGAGGAGCATTGCCAGTGATAATGAGGTTTGCAAACTTTAGTTTGCTAATGTTTCCTATATTTTTATACAAATCACACTTTGCACCATCTTTTTTTATAGATTTATTTTGCTACTTTTAGCCTTTTATCAAAATTATCAAAAAATGAAGCAAATACTTTTTCTAATCGTTAGTATCATGAGCATTGCCACATCAGCACAACAAGTTTTAACTCCCGAAGGATTATGGAAATTGGGCAGACTAACCGCTTTAGGAATTTCCAAAGACAAAAAAACAATTGTCTACAAAGTGTCAACGCCTGTAGTAGAAGAAAATAAATCCAATTCCAAATTTTATAAAATACCTGTTAACGGAGGAAATTCAGTCGAAATTCAAGAAGCCGATTCAAAGAATTTAGTCGCTGACAAAAATGTTTCTCCAGACTTCAACTATATTTTATCTACACAAGAAGTTAAAACCGAAAACGTTTTTGGTAAAGATTTTTATCCAGAATTAGACAAATCGGAAGCACAAATCTATGACGGATTAGATTATCGTCATTGGGATACTTGGAATAATGGAACGCACAATCATGTTTTTTATGCTGTGAATAACACCTCAAAAGCAACTCCGTTTGACATCATGAAAGATGAACCTTATGATTCACCACAAAAACCCTTTGGTGGAGACGAAGACTATATTTGGTCCTCCGACAGTAAAAGCATTGTCTATGTTAGCAAAAAGAAATTCGGAACTGCTTATGCGATTTCTACAAATACTGATTTGTATGAATTTAATATCGAAACAAAAACCACTAAAAATTTAACAGAAAACAATCTTGGCTATGATACCAATCCGATTTTCTCTCCAAACGGGGATTTAACCTGGTTACAAATGAAACGTGACGGTTATGAAGCGGATAAAAACGACATTATCCTTCGTGGGAAAGGAGCAGCTAAAATCAATTTAACTGCATCTTGGGATGGATCTGTAGAGAGTTTTAAATGGAGTCCCGATGGAAACAAAATATATTTCATAGCTGCAATTGACGGAACTCTTCAGCTATTCGAAATTGATTTAAAAAATAAAACTGTAATGGCGGGTATAGCTACTAATATTAAACAAGTAACCAGCGGCGATTTTGACACGCACGACATTGTGGGATTCTCTGGTGAAAACATTATTGTTTCTAGAACCGACATGAATCATGCTACTGAAATTTATTCGTATAACCTAAAGAAAAAAGCATTCACGCAATTGACCAAAACCAATGATGATTTTTATGCTAAATTATCATTGCCAAAGTTTGAAAGAAGATATCTCACCACTACCGACGGTAAAAAAATGCTCGTTTGGGTCATCTTGCCACCCAATTTTGATAAATTTAAAAAATATCCAACTCTGTTGTACTGCCAAGGCGGCCCACAATCACCGTTAACACAGTTTTATTCTTTCCGTTGGAATTTTTCCTTAATGGCATCCCAAGGTTATATTGTAGTAGCTCCAAACAGAAGAGGAATGTATGGACACGGACAGGCATGGAATGAGCAAATTTCTAAAGATTGGGGCGGACAAGTAATGGACGATTATCTTTCGGCAATTGATGATATATCCAAAGAGAGTTATGTTGACAAAGGGCGTTTGGGTTGTGTTGGCGCTAGTTATGGAGGATATTCTGTTTTCTATTTGGCTGGAATTCATAAAAATCGTTTTAAAACGTTCATTGCTCATGATGGCGTTTTCAATACCCAAAGTATGTTTGGCACAACAGAAGAAGTTTTTTTTAACAACTGGGATTTTGGTGGACCTTATTGGGATAAAGACAATGCCGTTGCACAAAAATCGTATACTAAATTTAACCCAATAAACTTTGTAGACAAATGGAACGCTCCAATTCTTATTATTCAAGGCGGAAAAGATTATCGTGTCCCGATAGGACAAGCGCAAGAAGCATTTCAGGCGGCACAACTTCGTCGCATAAAAAGTCGTTTGCTATACTTACCCGAAGAAAATCACTGGGTTTTAAAACCGCAAAATGCTATTGTTTGGCAACGTGAATTCTATAAATGGTTAAAAGAAACGTTGTAATAAAAGAAAACCCAACTCTTCAAGTTGGGCTTTTGTAATTCTAATTATTCTGGATTATTCATTTTAAAGGTATCCATAAAAGCGGTAGTATAATTTCCGGCCACGTAATCTGGTTCATCCATCAATTGTCTGTGAAAAGGAATCGTTGTTTTAATTCCTTCAATCACAAACTCATCCAAGGCACGCTTCATTTTATTGATAGCTTCTTGCCTGGTTTGCGCAGTAGTAATTAACTTAGCAATCATCGAGTCATAATTTGGCGGGATAGTATAACCTGCATAAACGTGTGTGTCTAATCGTACACCGTGACCACCAGGTGCATGAAGTGTTGTGATTTTTCCTGGTGATGGGCGGAAATCATTGTATGGATCTTCTGCATTAATACGACATTCAATAGCATGCAATTGTGGTAAATAATTTTTACCCGAAATTGGCACGCCTGCAGCAACTAATATCTGCTCTCGAATCAAATCATAATCAATAACCTGTTCTGTAATGGGATGTTCTACCTGAATACGTGTATTCATTTCCATAAAATAGAAATTTCTATGCTTATCTACCAAGAATTCTACCGTTCCGGCACCTTCATATTTGATATATTCAGCAGCTTTAACTGCGGCTTCTCCCATTTTGTGACGTAATTCATCTGTCATAAATGGCGAAGGCGTTTCTTCTGTTAATTTTTGGTGACGCCGTTGTACCGAGCAATCTCTTTCGGATAAGTGACATGCTTTTCCGTATGAATCGCCCACAACTTGTATTTCTATATGACGAGGTTCTTCGATTAATTTTTCTAGATACATTCCATCGTTTCCGAAAGCTGCTGCCGATTCCTGACGAGCACTTTCCCAAGATTTCAACAAATCTTCTTTTTTCCAAACAGCACGCATTCCTTTTCCACCACCACCAGCAGTTGCTTTCAGCATTACGGGATAGCCAAATTCAGCTGCAATTTTTTCTGCTTGTTCATAGGATTCTAAAATTCCTTCTGAACCAGGAACACAAGGAACTCCGGCCGCTTTCATAGTTGCTTTTGCTGAAGCTTTATCTCCCATCCTATCAATCATTTCAGGCGAAGCGCCTATAAACTTGATACCATGTTCTTGACAAATTTTAGAAAATTTAGAATTTTCAGATAAAAAACCATATCCGGGATGAATGGCATCTGCATTGGTAATTTCTGCAGCGGCTATTATATTGGACATTTTTAAATACGATAAATTACTTGGCGGTGGACCAATACAAACAGCTTCGTCCGCGAACTTCACGTGTAAACTTTCTGCATCGGCAGTAGAATAAACCGCTACAGTCTTGATGCCCATTTCTTTGCAGGTTCTTATCACGCGGAGCGCAATTTCTCCTCTATTGGCAACTAATATTTTTTTAAACATTTTTCTTAATTTGATAATTAAACAATTTGATAATTAGACTAATAGATGAAATATATTTAGAGAATAGACTTACTATAAATTTTTTAAAATTTAATAACCGATAAATCTAAAATCGTTAATCTACATTCTAAAATCAATTTGGGTCAACTAAAAATAATGGTTGGTCAAATTCAACTGGTGACATATCGTCTACTAAAATTTTGACAATTTTACCTGTAATTTCTGCTTCAATTTCGTTGAATAATTTCATAGCTTCAACCACACAAAGCACATCTCCTTTTTGAATAGTACTTCCTACCTCAACAAACATTGGCTTATCTGGTGATGGTTTGCGATAAAAAGTTCCAATCATTGGAGATTTAATCGTAACATATTTTGAATTTTCATCGGTCACAACGGCTGGAGCAGTTGGTGCAACTGGAACCGGATTAGGCGCAACGGGTGCTGTCATGCTTTGTTGCATTGGTGATTGTTGCAAATATGTAATATCGGGCGAATTACCTTCTAATGTAGTTCTGATGGTAATTTTTATATCACCTGTTTCTAACTTTACTTCGGCCACTCCTGAATTAGATACAAATTTGATTAGGTTTTGAATTTCTTTTAAATCCATAATTAGTTAGTTTTATATTAATTTATTATTTGTTATATGCCCATTTTAAGTAGATAGAACCCCAAGTGAATCCGCCACCAAATGCTGCAAAAATTAAATTATCTCCTTTTTTAAATTTATCTTCAAAATCACTCAATAACAACGGCAAAGTTGCAGAAGTAGTATTGCCATATTTTTGAATGTTTATCAATACCTTTTTTTCATCAAGTCCCATTCTGTTTGCTGTTGCATCAATAATTCTTTTGTTAGCTTGGTGGGCAATTAACCAGTTCACGCTATCTTTAGTCAAATTATTACGTTCCATGATTTTTTCGCTTACATCAGCCATCCCAGAAACAGCATACTTGAATACAGTTTTCCCATCTTGGTATACAAAATGTTGACGATTTTCAACCGTTTCCTTTGAGGTAGGAAGAATAGATCCACCAGCATCAATTTTAAGGTATTCCCTACCAATTCCATCACTTTTTAGAAGTTCATCTTGCAAACCAAGACCTTCATAATTTGGTTCGAATAAAACTGCCCCAGCACCATCACCAAAAATAATACAAGTAGCTCTGTCTGCATAATCTATAATAGACGACATTTTATCGGCTCCAATCAACAATACCTTTTTATATCTACCTGATTGAATATAGGCTGCAGCATTTGACATTCCATAAAGAAAGCTAGAGCAAGCAGCTTGTAAGTCATAAGCAAAAGCATTTACAGCACCAATTTGGGTAGCTACGAAAACACCTGTCGCGGCCACGGGCATATCTGGTGTTGTAGATGCTAGGATTACCAAATCTATTTCGGCTGGATTGATATTGGCCCTAGCAATTAAATCTTGAGCGGCTTTTATAGCCAAAAACGATGTGCCTTTCCCTTTATCTTTTAAAAGTCTTCTTTCTTTAATTCCGGTGCGAGTGGTAATCCATTCGTCATTGGTTTCAACCATTTTTTCCAGTACTTGATTTGAGAGTACAAATTCTGGAACATAAGCTCCAACTGCTGTAATTGCGGCTGTGATTGTATTCATAAATAGGGTTTTTCTTTTCGCTTTTTTAAGTTTGAAAAGTTGTGGAAATTACAAAAAATAATTATACGTGAGTTAATTAGTTAATGATATTTATTAAATTTCTTAAAACAAAAAACTCCCACAAAGTGAGAGTTAATTTTGTAAAAAAAACTTTAATTAGGCAACAGCTACTGATTTATCAATAACTACTTGTCCTCTATAATACATTTTGCCTTCATGCCAGTAGGCTCTGTGGTATAAATGTGCTTCTCCAGTTATGGGACAAGTTGCAATTTGAGCTACAGTTGCTTTGTAGTGAGTTCTTCTTTTATCTCTTCTTGTTTTGGAGATTTTTCTTTTAGGATGTGCCATTTTACTATATTATTTATCCGTTAATAGTTGTTTTAATTTGTCCCAACGTGGGTCAATATCATCTTCTTTTTTTACTTCTTCTTTTATTTGCTTCGCTTGTTCGCTATAGCTCGAGCCTTTAACCTGTAATTCGTTTAATTTTTGCAATGTTTCGTTTTGCAATGTTTCATCCTTTACGCCAGGATGGACTCTTTTGAGAGGAACAGACAATACAATCATTTCATAAATGTATTGTGATAAATCTATTTGATATTCGCCATGAGGCAATATCAATAATTCGTCATTATCATTATTAAATTCTTCTCCAAACTGTACTACCAGTTTTATTTTTCCTTTAATAGGTAAATCAAACTGTTCTCCAGTTAAATCACAAGGAACATTAACGGTACCTATGTGTTTAAAGTTGATTTCTAACATAGTTGTCTTCTTATCTAAAACAACATTGACAGTTACATCATAACTTTCAAATTCATCAAAACTAAATTCGTCAAAGAACTTTTTATTAATTTTAAATTCAAATTGATGTTTTCCTAATTTTAATCCTAAAAAAGGAATCAAAAATTCATTTGTACTTTTCATCTAAACAACAATTTGAGCCCGAAGTTTCGGAGTGCAAAGATATAAAATTATTGCAATTTCAAAAGCCTTGTAACCATTTTTTTGTTTATAAGTGCTTTTCTTTGGTTTTCATAGGATTTTGGCTGATTTCCGAATACTCATTTCTTGAATTATAGATGTCAATCGCTAAATAAACAGCTTCTTTGAACGAATTATAATCGGCAATTCCTTTACCCGCAATTTCGTACGCAGTGCCATGGTCTGGAGAAGTTCTTATTTTATTCAGTCCCGCAGTATAGTTTACACCTTTACCAAAAGACAAAGTTTTAAAAGGAATCAAACCTTGGTCGTGATAAGTCGCTATGACTGCATCGTATTTTTCATATTGGTTACTTCCAAAAAAACCATCAGCAGGATAAGGTCCAAAGACCAATGTTCCTTTTTCAAATAATTTTTTTATGGTAGGCTTTAAAATTTCGTCGTCTTCTTTGCCAATGATACCATTATCTCCTGCATGCGGGTTCAAAGACAAAACGGCTATTTTTGGTTTGTTGATCCCGAAGTCTTGAACCAAACTGTGTTTAATAGTTTCAATTTTTTGAATGATTAATTTTTCAGTCAAATGTTTAGCGACTTCGTTAACTGGTATATGGTCTGTAAATAATCCTATTCTTAAGTTGTCTTGAACCATGAACATTAGCGCATTACCTTCTAATTCTTGGTTTAGACAATCGGTATGACCCGGAAATTTAAAGTCTTCGGATTGAATGTTATATTTGTTGATTGGTGCTGTAACTAAAACATCTATTTGACTTTCTTTTAAAGCTTTTGTAGCGGCTACAAAAGATTTGATAGCATATTTTCCAATATTATCATCATTGATACCAAAATTCAAATCAACTCCTTCGCGCCAAATATTTAATATGTTAATTTTCCCGATTACTAATTGCTCTAGATTATCAATTCCGTGAAGTGGTACATTAAGCTCAAGTGTTTTCTTTATAAATGATAATACTTTTACATTGGCAAAAATAACTGGTGTGCATAGCTCTAACATTCTTGAGTCTTCGAACGTTTTAAGGACAACCTCGCTTCCAATACCGTTCAAATCACCGATAGAAATTCCGACGATGATGTTTTCTGCTTTTTTCATAAAAAGAACTAGTTATTTATTGCTAATTTTGAAGTGCAAATTTAGTAAAATAAAACCATAATGTTTACAGGAATAATAGAAACCCTAGGAATTATCAAAGGATTAAAAAAAGAAAATGATAATCTGCACATAACGTTAACGTCGGCTGTAGCCAATGAATTAAAAATCGATCAAAGTGTTGCTCATAACGGAGTTTGTCTCACGGTTATTGCTGTAAACAACAATGACTATACCGTAACGGCAATCAAAGAAACGATACAAAAAACAAATTTGGGCAGTTGGAAAGTTGGTGACTTTATTAACCTTGAACGCGCATTGAAACTGGGCGATCGCCTTGACGGACATATTGTTCAAGGTCATGTAGACCAAACTGGAGTTTGCAAACGAGTTGAAGAAGTTAATGGAAGTTGGTATTTTACTTTTGAATACGACAGCCAATTGAACAACATTACGATCGAAAAAGGATCAATAACCGTAAACGGTGTTAGTTTGACCGTTGTAAATTCTAAAGAAAGCGAGTTTAGTGTAGCAATTATTCCGTACACTTATGAGCACACCAATTTCAATAGTTTTAAAAAAGATTCCGAAGTAAATCTAGAATTTGATGTTGTGGGAAAATACGTTGCGCGATTACACGCTTTAAAACATTAAAGCCGTAAAAAAAGGTTTTAAAGAGAAAAGCTTCAAAGTTAATTTGAAGCTTTTTTTATGTTTTTTAATTTGATTAATTTATATATTCCGTAGCACAAAGAAAGCATCAAAAGTATGTACAAACCTCCATCTACTGGCAGTCCAGGTGGTGGTGGTGGAGAGGAAGGAGGTGGTGGTCCTGCATCTGCAAAAACAGCAGTATTTTTCAGGAAAAACACAACCAGAATAATGATGATTCTATTTGGGACAATTTTCATAGTGCGTAAAAATATAAAAAAAAACTAACGGTCAAAACTAATTATAGATATAATCGACAAACTTAATCGAAAATTAATGCCTAAAAAAAGACTAGTTAAAATTTTCTTGCACTAAACTGTTCGAAAGAATGATTATTCATCACTTACTTTATAAACGATTTATCTGGTTCTTTGGTTTTGTAAATTTCTATAAAAAACAAAGACCTCAAGAAAAGAGGTCTTTATAAAATGTGGTCCCACTTGGGCTCGAACCAAGGACCACCTGATTATGAGTCAGGTGCTCTAACCAACTGAGCTATAGGACCAGTTTTGAGGTTGCAATATTAGCATTAATTTTGATTGGATGCAACTATTTTTGTTGGATTTCTTGACAAAGTTCGATCAAAACGCCGTTTGTCCCTTTAGGATGTAAAAAAGCCACTAATTTGTTATCGGCTCCTTTTTTTGGAATTTCGTTTAAAACAACAAAACCTTCATTTTTCAAGCGTACTATTTCATCCACAATATTTTCAACATCAAATGCGATGTGGTGGATGCCTTCGCCTTTTTTTTCTAAAAATTTGGCAATTGGGCTATCGGGATTTGTGGCTTCGAGAAGTTCTATTTTATTTGATCCACTTTTAAAGAAAGAGGTTTTTACACCTTCGCTCGGCACTTCTTCAAGTTTATAAGGTGGAGTTCCCAATAGTTTTTCGAAAAGCAAGTTGGAAGTTTCTAAATTGTTAACTGCTATTCCTATGTGTTCTATGTTGCGCATGGTTTGTTATTTAACGACAAAGTTCGCAAAGTTTTCGCAAAGTTCACAAAGTTGTTTGGTTTTTCCTCTAGCCCCGATAGAAGCGGAAATCCTCGCAGAGATTGAAGCGGATAGCGGGAATAAGGATTGCTGAAATGTCAAAACTTTCGCTACCAATACATATAAAAATTTAAAATTGTACTTTTGCCTGATGGAAACGAATAGACAGAAAAAAATTGGCGGTGTATTGCAAAAAGATTTAGTTGATATTTTGCAAGGTGAAGTGCGTAAAAATGGAATATCGAACTTGGTGATTTCTGTTTCTAAAGTTATTGTAACTACCGATTTATCGATTGCAAAAGTTTATTTGAGTGTTTTCCCTCAAAACAAAGCACCTGAATTATTGGCTGCTATAAAAACAAACTCGCCGTTAATTAAACACGATTTGTCGCAACGTGTGAAATTGCAATTGCGCAAAGTCCCCAATTTGGCTTTCTACATTGATGATTCATTGGATTATATTGAAAAGATAGATAATGCTTTGTCGGGCAAAGAAAATCCTATTGAAAACCGTGATCTTTTAGACAAACGCAAGAAATTTTAACTTGGACTTTCCGCTTTACATAGCCAAACGATACCTTTTTAGCAAAAGTAGCAACAATGCTATCAATATTATTACAGGAATTGCATCGGTAGGAATAATTGTGGGCACCATGGCGTTGTTTGTGGTGTTATCGGTTTTTAGCGGTTTGCGCGATTTTAGTTTGTCGTTTTCCAATACAATTGATCCTGATATAAAATTGAATGCGGTGGTTGGTAAAAATTTTTTTATTTCGCCCAACCAAGAATTAAAAATTAAGAACATTCCCAGTATCGCTTCATACACTAAAGTGGTTGAAGAACGTGTTCTTTTCTTTTTTAAAGGAAAAGAAATTGTAACTCATTTAAAAGGCGTTGATACCAATTTTACCAAAACAAATGTAGTTCTCAACAACATTTATAATGGTCAATGGTTAAAACCTGATACGTATCAAGTTGTTGTTGGTTATGGTATTGCTGATAAATTGTCATTGGGGATTTTTGATTTTAATAATCCGTTCGAAGTTTACGTTCCTCGAAAAGGCAAAGGTGTTATTGAAAGTGAAGCGGAAGCTTTTTTTAAAACAAATTTAATTCCGGTGGGCATTTATGCCATCAGTGAGGATTTAGATAGTAAGTATGTATTTGCAGATTTGGCGTTAACTCAAGAATTATTAGAACTTAAAAGCAACCAAATAACAGGTATTGAAATTAAACTTAAACCCAATGCTGATGAAAAGCTAATCATCTCGAAACTGACAAGCCTTTTTCAAAACAAAGTAGAAGTTAAAAACCGCGCCCAACTTAATGTTACGCTATACAAAATGTTGAATACAGAGAATATTGCTGTATACTTAATATTTACTTTAGTAATAATTATTGCTCTTTTTAATTTAATTGGCGCATTGATCATGATGGTTTTAGATAAGAAAGATAATTTAAAAACCTTGTATAATTTAGGCTCCGAAATAAAAGATTTGAAGAAAATATTCTTGCTTCAAGGAAGTTTACTAACCATTATTGGCGGAATTATAGGTTTGATATTAGGAATAATTATTGTTTTAATGCAACAACATTTCAAATTAATTATGATTACAGCATCGTTAGCGTATCCTGTTGTTTTCACCATTCAAAATGTATTGATTGTTTTTGCAACAATTGTTTCTCTGGGCATTATTGCCAGTATCATTGCAAGCAGTCGTGTATCTAAAAAACTGTTGGATTAAGCAAATTGATAATCGGAATAAATTTCCTGAATTTCAACTAAAGCTTTGAACAAAGCTTCGCCGGATTCTAGCGTTACCAATTTAAGACGATGTTCTTTGAAGTTAGTTACCCCTTTGAAATAATTGGTGTAATGGCGGCGCATTTCTACAATACCAACGCGTTCGCCTTTCCAATCCATCGACCAAGTTAAATGATTCCGTGCAGCTTCAATGCGGTCAGCCATAGTTGGTTGTGCCAAAGGTTCTCCCGTTTTGAAATAATGTTTAATTTCGTTAAAAATCCACGGATAACCAATAGCGGCACGACCAATCATCATGCCGTCCAAACCAAACTTATTTTTGTATTCCAATGCTTTTTCGGGCGAATCTATGTCGCCATTTCCGAAAATTGGCATCGTAATTCTAGGATTATTTTTTACCCGAGCAATGTGTGTCCAATCAGCACTGCCTTTATACATTTGGGCACGAGTTCGAGCATGAACCGTCAAGGCTTGTACGCCAATATCTTGTAAACGTTCCGCAACCTCATCTATATTGATAGAATTTTCATCCCAACCTAATCGTGTTTTCACCGTTACCGGCAAATTAGTGCTTCTAATAACGGCTTTGGTTAATCTAATCATCAAATCTACATCTTTCAGCACTCCTGCGCCTGCGCCTTTGCAGACAACCTTTTTTACAGGACAACCAAAATTAATATCCACCAAATCAGGATGTACCGTTTCCACAATTTTAGCCGACATCGCCATAGCTTCTTCATCTCCACCAAAAATTTGAATACCAACAGGTCTTTCATAATCAAAAATATCCAATTTCATTCGGCTTTTGATGGCGTCCCGAATTAACCCTTCTGATGAAATAAATTCGGAATACATCAAATCGGCACCGTGCAACTTACAAAGTCTACGAAATGGCGGATCGCTTACGTCTTCCATTGGTGCAAGTAATAGTGGAAAATCAGGTAATATGATGTTGCCGATTTTTGGCATGCTGTAAATTTTTACAAAATTACAATTTTTAAATGAAAATAGAAATCAAGGTTCTATTTGACATCAATTCTGCAACAAAAAAACAAAATCTTATAAATCATTTTGTTTCCAATGAAATAACTTTGCTACTAAAAGTTTTTAATGAAAACAAAAGTTACAGTACATGCCGCTTTTAGGATTTTAAAAGATACGATGAACAGTTTTCTTGATAACAGCGGACTTAAATTAAGTGCTTCGCTATCCTACTACACCATCTTTTCGTTAGCTCCTCTCTTATTATTGATGATTTCATTAGCCGGAATTTTTTATGGTCGCGACGCCATTCAGGGTCAAGTTTTTGGTGAAATAAATGGTATTATCGGAGACAAAGTTGCTGTTCAAATTCAGGAAATCATTAAAAATATGGAACTTTCAGGCAAAACAACAATGGCAATTGTTACTGGTGGAATAATACTGATTATTGGTGCAACTAGCGTTTTTGTAGATATTCAAGAATCAATTAATATAATCTGGAAAGTAAAAGCAAAACCAAAACGTGGATGGCTAAAATTGCTCACAGACAGATTACTTTCTTCTTCCTTAATTGTAGGTCTCGGATTTTTATTAATAGTTTCGCTTTTAGTGAACGGGGCTTTGCTGGCTTTAAGTAGTTGGCTTAAAAATTATTTTCCCGATGTTACACTTATAGTCTTTCAGATTGTAAACATCGTGATAAGTTTTACAGTCATTATGACACTTTTTGGTGTGATTTTTAAGGTGTTGCCTGATGCAAAAATTTCGTGGAAAGATGTTAAATCTGGAGCTTTTTTTACAGCTTGTCTTTTTATGCTTGGTCGCTTTTTAATTGGAATTTATATTAATTATACTAGTACTGGTTCTGCTTATGGCGCAGCAGGATCGCTGATAGTAATTTTAGTTTGGGTGTATTACACTGCTGCAATATTGTATTTTGGTGCAGAATTTACAAGGGTTTATGCTGAATATATGGGTGCCCGAATTGAGCCCGCTGATTATGCCGTTTATGTGGAGCAATATGAAAAAGAACGCGATGTAGAAATTCTGCCTGATACTGCAAAGCCTGATTCGGAAGTTATTGTAAATCCTGAACTTAAATCGCAAGGAAAATCAACAGTAAAAACGAACCCAAAAACTATAAAAAAAGACTGAATAGTGCTTTTTAGGTAATTTGTCATCGACTTCTTTTAAATCAAAACTTTGCCTTATCTTTGCCGACTAAATACGGGCGGTTTTTGCCCTAAAAATGACAGATTTACGAAGATGAAGCACATTAGAAATTTTTGCATTATTGCACATATCGATCACGGAAAAAGCACGCTTGCGGATAGACTTCTTGGTGCCACACAAACCGTTACCGCTCGTGAAGAAAAAGCCCAATTGCTTGACAATATGGACTTGGAACGCGAACGTGGCATTACCATAAAGAGTCACGCCATTCAAATGGAATATAAATACAAAGGCGAAGATTATATCTTAAACCTTATTGACACTCCGGGACACGTAGATTTTTCGTATGAAGTTTCTCGTTCCATAGCGGCTTGCGAAGGAGCTTTGTTGATTGTGGATGCTGCTCAAAGTATTCAGGCACAAACGATTTCGAATTTATATTTGGCTCTAGAAAATGATTTAGAAATTATTCCAGTATTAAATAAAGTAGATTTGCCGAGTGCGAATCCAGAAGAAGTCAGCGATGATATTATTGATTTATTAGGTTGTAAACTTGAGGATATTATTCATGCTTCGGGGAAAACTGGTTTTGGGGTAGAGAATATTTTGGCTGCCATTATCGAAAAAATTCCTCATCCAAAAGGTGTAAAAGACGAACCTTTGCAAGCTTTGATTTTTGACTCTCATTACAATCCATTCAGAGGAATTGAAGTTATTTTTCGTGTAAAAAATGGCGAAATTAAGAAAGGACAAAAAATCAAATTCATGGCAACAGGCAACGAATATTTTGCTGATGAAGTTGGGACTTTAAAATTAAACCAAGTGCCAAAAGATGTTATTTCTACTGGTGATGTTGGCTATTTAATATCAGGAATAAAAGAAGCAAAAGAAGTAAAAGTGGGCGATACTTTGACGGATGCCAAAACGCCAACCACCAACATGATCAGAGGTTTTGAAGATGTGAAACCAATGGTTTTCGCAGGAATTTATCCTGTTGACACCGAGGATTATGAAGAGTTACGTAACTCGATGGAAAAACTGCAACTTAATGATGCCTCCCTGGTATTTCTTCCTGAAAGTTCTGCAGCTTTAGGATTTGGTTTCCGATGTGGATTTTTAGGTATGTTGCACATGGAAATTATTCAGGAACGTTTAGAACGTGAGTTTGATATGACTGTGATTACAACAGTTCCCAACGTTTCTTATTTTGCCTATACCAAAAAAGACCCTGAAATTCCTTTTGTTGTAAATAATCCATCTGATTTGCCAGAGCCTTCTCGTTTAGATCGAGTGGAAGAACCTTATATCAAAGCCACTATCATTACTAAAGCCGATTATGTGGGGAATGTAATGAGTTTATGCATCGAAAAACGTGGCGTGATTACCAATCAAACTTATTTGACTACAGAAAGAGTTGAATTGAATTTTGACATGCCACTTGCTGAAATTGTATTCGACTTTTATGATAGATTAAAAACTGTTTCCAAAGGTTATGCGTCTTTTGATTATTCGCCAATTGGAATGCGAGCGTCAAAATTAGTAAAACTGGATGTTTTATTAAATGCACAGTCAGTTGACGCGCTTTCGGCATTAATTCATGAGAGTAATGCTTATAACATTGGTAAAAAAATGTGTGAAAAACTGCGAGAATTAATTCCAAGACAACAATTTGACATTCCGATTCAAGCGGCAATTGGCGCCAAAATTATAGCGCGAGAAACGATAAAAGCCTTGCGTAAAGATGTTACTGCCAAATGTTATGGTGGCGATATTTCGCGTAAGCGTAAATTATTGGAAAAACAGAAAAAAGGTAAAAAACGTATGCGTTTAGTTGGTAATGTTGAAATTCCGCAAGAAGCGTTTATGGCGGTGTTGAAGTTGAATGATTAGTTTTAGATGATAGACTTATAGATGATAGACAAACCCAATAATTTTCGTTATTGGGTTTCGCATTTTACAGGTGTAATTCATACAAACTACTAAACTTATAGTACTTTGTAGTTGATTTTTAAAGCCCTAATCTATTATCATCAGAATTAGTATCAATTAATTTATTGTAAGGATCGACGCCTACTTCTGTTGGTTTTTCGTTGACTTCAAAGGTAACCGTATTGTCAATTTTGGTCACTTTTATCTTTTTCAAAAACAATTCTTTTTCTTGTTTCTTGCTCTTGAGCGTTTGTTCACTAAATATTCCAATTTCAATATAATCGTTCAGTGGAAAAGAATTAACAGGATATTTGGTTCCTTTTTTTAAATAAGACAAGGTTTTTCCATGAGTATCTTTAAACCTCCTTTTTCCGGTATCGTCTGATTTGTATTTGCTTACATTAAAGTCGATAGTTACCGCATATTTCCCGTTTTTCAACTTTTTGGAGGTGGCTTTATTTATTTTATTGTCATAAAGTGTAATGGTTTCAAACATATCGTTGATCAAATATTTCAAACTATCGGGTGTAGCAGCATTCAAATAGGAAACAAGTTCAATCGAATTAGTATAAGGTGCTTCTTGAAAAGCGACTTTATTGATGTACGATTTGATGGCAGCATTCATTTGTTTTTCACCAATATAATCGCTCAATGCATATAAAACTAGCGAACCTTTGTTGTAATGAATGTATTGTTGATTTTCATTATACATCAATGGTTGTTCTTTGCCACTTTCAAAAGTGCGTCCTTGAAGATATTTATCGAGCGCATCTTTCAAAAAGCGGCGCATTTGTTTTTTGCCATAAGTATGTTCCAGTACTTTCAGCGAACTGTATTCTGCCATACTTTCAGACAATAAAGTAGCTCCTTGCACATTGGCCCCAATCACTTGATGGGCAAACCATTGATGAGCCACTTCATGCGCAGTTACCGAAAAAGGATAATCTACAGCGTCCTGGTCTTTATCATCAACGGCAGCAATAAATCCGATACCTTCAGAAAATGGAATCGTGTTGGCAAACGATTGTGCAAACATGCCATCTGTTTTAGGAAATTCAATTATTCGTACTTGTTTATGTTGGTAGGGACTAAAGTTTTCAGTGTAATAGGCCAACGCCTTTTTCACACCAGCAATCATGCGGTTTACATTATAATAATGAGGTTTATGATAATAAATTTCGATGTTAATTTCTTTCCATTTGTCTCTTTTTACTTCATATCGTGCAGAGTTGTAAGCATAGAAATTCAGCATTTTTTGATCCATTTTATAATGAAAATAGTTTCTTCCGTCTTTTTTCCATTGTTTTTTTAAATAACCAGGTGCAAGGGCAATTTGATCTCCGCTAGTGCTTACAGTGGTTTCAAATGTTATCCAATCGGCATCATTGCTAATATAAGTGTTTTGACGCGCAATACTATCATCGGGTTTTGCCATCCTGTCTTTGGGTTTCAAACCATATTTTTTGCGTAAATCCTTTGTTTGTAATTCATTGTCATCCGTATAACCAATTCGTGGAAAGTATTGATTGTTCATAAACGTACCGTTAAAAACAACGGGCGAACTCGATTGAAGAGTCGTGTTTGGTTCATTTTTCAATTGGAATTTCAACACCATTGTTTCGCCAACCTGCAAAGGTTTTTCTAACTTATAAATATCGAAATTAAAGACCGTATCTTTAGAAACAAGCTTTGTTTTTTGACTAAACGAAAGCTTTGTTCTTTTGGCATAATCAATCAAGATAGTATCTATCGGTTGTTTTGTTTTGTTTTTGATAGTATAAGTTCCGTTAGCCATAAAATTTCGTTCTTCGGGAAATAGTTGCAAATCAATTTTGATGTCAACAATTCTAGGCTGCGGTTTGTTCTGGTATTTTTTATATTTTTTTTCCCATGAAACACTTTCTTTCTCTAGTTCTTGTCCCGTTTTATGTTTTTCCTTGATATTGTCTTCATAATATATTTTCCCACCAATACTTAAAAATCCAATTAAAGCCAGAAATAAAGGAATTATAATATTTATGGTGGCTCTTTTTTTAGCCTCTTTAAAACGATCTTTCACCATTAGTCCAACGCCGCGAACATAAAATAAGAGTGAGAGTGCAAAAAACACAATGCCTAATAATATCCAATACAATTTGTAAACAAAATACAACCCCAACGCATGACCATAACCGTTCATGTCGGAATAAGAAAAACCGGTATCACTATTAAAGATGAAAATTTGCTGATTTATGCCAAATTCAGGTAAAAAAGTCAACCCAAGTGAAATAATCAGTAAAGCGAAAAACCCAAGGAGATAATTTTTAAAAAGCGTTTGAATAAATACTGCTAGCAACGCCCACACAACGAAATGGATTAATCGCAAACCGAACAGTTCGTATAAATAATGTCCAATTTCGAAATCATAAAAATTATTCCAAATTTGATACGTTATCCCCGAAATGAATATTAACGATAACAGAATCATCTGCATTTTTACGATGGCTAAAAATCTAGACAGTAAGAAAACCCAGTTTGATGTTGGTGTTATATCTAGCAAATGATTCATTCTAGCGTTTTTGCCGCGATGAATAAGTAATCCTGAAAACAAGAAGGTCATCAAGTTGATAAACACTCTGAAAACACCCCCTGCTATACCAAGCATTTGCCAAGTAACAGGATACGTTTTCGTTCCGAAAATTATTCCGGAAAAACTAATACTTGTAAAAGCAAACAAAAGCCCAAGCACAACAACTACAAGAAAAATCCAACTTTTAACAATGTATTTTAAATCATATTTAGATAGACTCCAAACGGTTTTAAGTTTTTGAGCCAATGAAAAATCAAAAGAAATCTTTGGAAGATTAATTTTGGTAATGCTGCCAAAATTATTTTTTACAGAACGTTCTTCACTTTTACTTCTTTTTAAGCTCAAAGCGTTTTGTGTAAACGAAAAATAACGATAAATCAGTATAAAAAGTAAGACCGAAATCCCAAACCACAGCAATCTGTTGTACAAAATAACGCCGTCAAACGGGAGCAAATTTTCATTTTTTTCAAAAACCGTCCAATATTTGGTATAATTATTCAAAGTTTCCATTCCAAACGGATCAAAAATAGAAACGAAAAGTTTGTCTTTGGCATCGTCAATCATATTGCCCACAAAGGCTTGCAGAAAAAACATCAAGATAATACTAACATAACCAGCCATTACATTTCTAGAAATAGTAACTACCGAAAAAACGATTACGCCATAAAAAAACAAATTTGGAATTACAAAAATCAAATAACTCTGCAAATACGCTAAAAAGCGTTGTGGTCCGACCAAATTTGGGTTTACACCAGGCAAAAACGCTGCCAAAAAGGAACCCAATCCAACACATAAAGTAATGATAACTACCACTAAAAAAGCACTAAAAAACTTTGCAAAAAGGTAGTCTCGCTTGTTCAACTGGTAGGAAAACAAAACCGTGTGCATGTTGTATTTAAAATCTCTATACACGCTAGCGCCAACAATTGTTGGTAGTAAAAAATAAATAAATGTAGAGAGTGCCACCAGTAAATTATTGAGTTCAAGAGCAGAATTAGCATAAACATTTGCTACGGTGGTTGACTTAAAATTGTCAAAAACTCCCAAACTACTTGCCATCATAAACAAAGAGAAGGAGAAAAAAATGGCGCAGAAAACATAAAAAGTTGGGTTTTTTAACCATCTTTTTAATTCGAAAGTAAATATGGTTCCAAACATGTTAGTTGTCGTTTTTTAGTGCAACAAAATAAACTTCTTCCAGCTGTGGTTGGGTCATTGTAAAACTATCATCTGGTTTTTCTTCGCTATACACTTTGATGTTTAAACTATTGTCTTCATTGTAATTAGAAGAAATTACCTTGAATAATTTTTCGTTTTCTTCCAAGAGTTCTCTTGTAATTGTTTTAGTCCAAATTTTACCTTGTAAGCTTTCAACTGCCGCTTTGGGAGTGCTTTGTGTTATTATTTTTCCGCCGTTCAAAATCGCCATTTCGTTGCACAATTCTTTTACATCATCAACAATATGAGTAGAAAAAATAACGGTATGGTTGGTGCCTATTTCACGTAAAACATTCAAAAACCGATGTCTTTCAACTGGATCTAAACCTGCGGTAGGTTCATCAACTATTATTAATTTTGGATTATTAAGTAATAATTGTGCAATACCAAAACGTTGTTTCATTCCGCCAGAATATCCGCTTACATTTTTTTTGCGAACATCATATAAATTGGTAATCTCTAAAACTTGCTTTACAATAGCATCTCTTTCTTTTTGAAGGGCTACACCTTTCAATCGCGCAAAATAATCTAGTAAATTTTCGGCAGAGATATTAGGATAAACACCAAATTCTTGCGGCAAATAACCCAAAATTTTGCGCAACGCCATTTGATCTTCCAAAATATTAATATCATCAAAATAAACGGTGCCACTATCTGGTTTTTGCAGCGTGGCAATGGTTCGCATTAACGACGATTTCCCGGCGCCGTTTGGCCCTAAAAGCCCAAACATTCCTGTTCCAATTTCAAGATTTAAATTGTCTAATGCTTTTACACCGTTTGGGTATGTTTTGGTAAGATTGCTTATGGTAAGTTTCATGCTAAATGAATTTTTATTTAATGTATTGCTATTGGTATCTATAAATTAAGATTGTTACAAAGGTCTATTGATTTTTTAAAAGTAGTAAAAAGGAATAGAAAACTCAAAAACCTTTGCATTAAAAACTTTGTACCTTTGAGCTTTTAATTTTTGAAGATAAAAAAATGATTGAAGATAAAAATCCGCAACGAACTGCACTTTCAGAACTTGGAGAATTTCGTTTGATTGAACATTTGACCAAAAATTTTGATGTTAAGCAACTTTCTACCTTAAAAAGTATAGGCGATGACGCTGCTGTTTTGGATTTTGGTACAAAAAAAATAGTTGTTTCAACCGATTTACTGATTGAAGGCGTTCATTTTGATTTGTCTTATATGCCGCTGCGCCATCTAGGTTACAAAGCGGTGGTAGTAAACCTATCGGATATTTGTGCTATGAATGCGAAGCCAACACAAATAACGGTTTCAGTAGCAGTTTCTAATCGATTTCCGTTAGAAGCCATGGAAGAATTGTTTGACGGCATTGCCATGGCAGCTAAATTTTATAATGTAGATGTTATTGGTGGTGATACCACTTCGTCTCAAAAGGGATTGATACTTTCTATAACCGCCATAGGCGAAGCTAATGAAGATGAATTGATTTATAGAAGTGGAGCAAACGATGGCGATCTACTAGTAGTTACCGGCGATTTAGGTTCGGCATACATGGGATTACAAGTTTTAGAACGAGAGAAACAAGTGTTTCAGGTAAACCCAAATAATCAACCCGATCTGGATGCCTATACTTATTTGATAGAACGACAACTAAAACCCGAAGCGCGTCATGACATCAAAACTTTACTGGAAAAACTGGAAGTAAAACCCACTTCGATGATTGATATTTCGGATGGATTGTCATCAGAAATTATTCATATTTGTAGGCAAAGCAAAGTAGGTTGTAATTTATATGAAGAAAAAATTCCGGTTGACCCGCAATTAATCAATGTTTGCGAGGAATTTAATATTGATAGTACCACCGTGGCCATTAATGGTGGTGAGGATTATGAATTGCTTTTTACCATTGCGTTAGAAGATTTTGATAAAATAAAAGCCAATCCTAACTTTACCGTTATTGGACATTTAACTCAAGAAAGCGAAGGAATTCATTTAATAACTAGAAATAACAGTAAAATTCCTTTAAGAGCTAGGGGTTGGGATGCGTTGAAGGACTAAAAAAAGCGAAACTTTGGAGTTTCGCTTTTCGATTAAAATTTTAGAACCAAACACTTTTTTTACAGTTGTTAAAATAATAATTTAAAAAATGCTGTTTTAGTTTGCCTATCGAAGGTTAAATGACACCTTTATGTTTAGCTTCGTTTATTAAATCATTATCCGTTTCGCCTTTTACTGCCAAAACTTCCCGAATTTTGAGTTTTCTATTTTCTATAGCGCTTAATGACAACGGAATATACAATGGTAAATCTTTGGTTTTTACTCCTTTAGACAAATGAAATACTATTTGTTTGTCAAAAGCGTCCATTTCTATGTTGGTGTATTGCGCTTGATTTACTAGTTTTATCACCGTCTGACTATAATAACTATCGTTGTTGATAATTTTATCGAATGCAAAAATTAATTCATCAAAAGTCAAATCGTTTTTAATAATTAATCCGCTTGGGTTAATGTTTTTAATAATGTTATTAATTTTGAGCAATTCCGTATGCATCGTTAACAAAATAATTTTGCAATTGGGCATTTCGGTTTTTAATAACGCGGCTAAATCTTCGCCCGAGAAAATTCCTTTTTCTGCATATTCTGGCATACTAAAGTCAAAAAAGGCAACATCAAATGGTGATTTTGCTTCCTTAATGCTTTCATAACCTGTTTTACAATTGTTAGCTTGAGTCACCTCAAACTGTAATCCTTTCAAACTATACTTGTCTAGTGCGTTTCTGTATGCCTGAATTATAAAGGGATGATCGTCTACTATTAATATTTTTGTTGGTTTTGTCATGCTTGTTGTTCAATTATTGGTTTAGTTTTTAAAGGTATGGTAATAGTTATTTTAGTTCCTTTATTTTTTATTGAATTAATATCTATAATTCCTTCAGATTCTTTCGTTCTAGATATCATGTTCTGCATTCCAATGCCTTTACTCTTTTTGTTTACATCAAAACCAATCCCGTCATCCTCAATTTTCAGGTAAACATTTTCGTTATCGCCTTTTACAGCTACTTTAATTTCATTGGCATTAGCATATTTATTGATGTTTTGCAATCCTTCCTGCAATATTCTAAACATATTAATCTTGGCAGTATTGCCTACTTTATCCCAATTTATATTTTCATCAATAGAGTAGTTTACGCTCGATGAGTGTAATGCTTTTTGCTCCTCGAGTAAATTGTGAACAATAGAAACAAAGTTATTAATTAAAACTAATTTCTCTCTATTTAAATCATGCGAAATTTCACGAATGTCTTGCTCTATGATCTTCAACTCATTCAATAAACTGTTTCGTTTTTGCACCGCATCAGCGTCATTGTTTGCATTTATGCTGTCTAAACTCAACCGAAGGCCAAACATTCGTCCCAAAATACCATCGTGCAGGTCTTGTGCCAAACGTTTTTTTTCTTTGGAGCGACTATCGTCTATAATGGTTTGTTGTGACATCATGAGGTTAAAAATTTCCTCATTGGCAATTTGTTGCGCTTGTTTGTAAACTAATTCTCGGGTTCGTGTTCTTTGTGCACGTACCATTATAAGTAACACCACTATAATAGACGTAACTAAAAAAATGTAGAGTAAGGTTCTATTTTTATTTTCTAAAACATCATTTTGTTTAATGATTTCGTCGGTTTCTAGAGAAATTCTAGCGAAGCGGTCTTTGGAGTTTCTTTCCGCTATTTGAAGGCTGTCGCTAATTCGAATGTATTGTTCTGAAAATGTAGGTGATTTTATTTTATCTACAAGAGATGCTTGTTTTAATGCTAAAATTATATTGGTTGGGATTTTCGATTTTCTGGCAACATTTAAGGCATTTGTCGAATAGGTAACTGCTTTAAAATTATCTCCCTTTTTTTGATAATATTCTGAAAGATGGATATAGCTCCCAACAATAACAGTATAATTTTCAAGTTTTATTCTAATTTTTAGTGCGTCATAAAATAATTTGGGTAAATCTTCATAGTTATTTAACCGAAATCTACAATACGCTAAATTATCAATCAGAAGAGCATATAAGTCTGGATCGTCTTTTAAAATTAATTTATCTTTTAACCCAAGTTCAAAATTAGATATAGCCAAATCATACTTATTTTGTTTAATATATAAATAACCAATATTATTATAACAAATTGCTTCTTGATGAATATTGCTTTGTAAATTATATTCTCTTACGGTTTCGAGCGCTTTTGTATGATATTCAAATGCTTTATCGTAATCCTTCAATTCATTATAAACCAAACCAAGTTGATTTAATGTTCCATACAATTTATCTTTTTCATTACTGTTTTTGAAAATATATGCTGCTTTTGAAAGAGATAATTCAGAGCCTAGGTAGTCATTGATTGAAAATTGAACAATTCCTTTATTTAATAAAACGTTTGCTAGATTAAGCTGGTCATTAATTTTTGTACACAATTTTTCAGCTTTGACATAATAATAAAAAGAACTGTCAAGTTCTTGAATGTTTTTAAAATAGGCTCCTCTATACCTGTATGATTTGATTAAATTTATGGTGTCTTTACTCTCAAGGGATTTATTTAATAAAAATTTATTGACTATGTTAAAATTAGGCCAGTTTTTCAGCAAATATGATTTATAGGAAATCGAGAAAATAGTATCCCTATTAATTTTGGTGTTTTTTAATTTGGAACTAAAAAGGAATGATTTTTCTAACGCCAAAATTTTATCTTTATTGCTGATGCCATTTCTGTTTGACAAATGCATGTAATACGATAAACTATCAGATGAACTTTTATTAGAATTAATTTGCTCTTTTTGTTTAGAACAGCTATAAAAAAATATGAAGTAAAATATATATATTGTTTTTTTTGACACTTAATTATATTTTTACCAAAAATAAAAAAAACTATCAACTTTTAGTTGATAGTTTCTAAATTATTATTATAGTTTTAGTACTAGTCACCACCAGTACTTTTACCACCTATATTTAAAGTGTAATCACCCCCTGTACTTTTTCCCCCAATTTCTTGTGTGAAGTCGCCACCTGTACTTTTACCTCCGATGTTTAATGTATAATCACCACCTGTACTTTTTCCGCCAATTTCTAGGGTGAAGTCACCACCAGTACTTTTCCCTCCGATTTCACTTGAGGTTGTAAAAGATGTTACTACTAACATTACAGCTAATAGACTAAACGTTGTTGCTAATTTTTTCATAATTTTAGAATTTATGTAGTTAATTTTTAAATTTATATTTGTGTTAAACCTAAAAAACATATTTATTATTTCTTCTAGATAACGATGTAAAACTAAAAAGGATGCAAGTGTGAATCCCTACTCACAATGGTGTTTATGGTAGAATGACATCATTTGATAGTGAACGATGCCCAAATTATGGTGGATGATTTTGGATTTTTTGAGTAAAATGGTAGAAAATTAGTTCTCTTTCTAACGAACTATTTTCTTCGCAGGTATTTTTTTCGATGTTTAACTATTAAAATGTTAATCAAAAATAAAAGTTGTTCAAAATTGAACTTCGAAAATTAATGGTCTTTTTTTTTAGAAATACACAGAAAGATTAAAACATACGTCTTAATAAAATGTAATTAAGCTTATGCTTATAATTACGATAGAAGTATTTTAATGATACTATTTATTAATCTTAAAAATGTTGCGAAGGGAAATTACATTACAAGTTTTAGCCGTATTTTAAAATACACATTTGGGAAAAATAAGTAAATGATTAAAATTAAAAACCTCCTTAATTAGTTTGATTGCTAAATTTTGCTTTGCCTATGAGAAAAGAATAATTGAAAGAAAATAAAAGTTTACAGCAGTATCAAAAAAATAAAAACTTAATGGAATTTAGAAAAAAAACTAATTCTTAATCACCCTATAATGATGGGTTTTGTTTCTGCTTTCAAATTCAAGAAAATACATTCCTACTGGTTGTTCCGATAAGTCGATTGTGTTGTTTGTTAATGAATCTTGTGAAGTAGTTAGTATTTTTTGCCCCAAGCAATTATAAACACTCAATTTCCAATTAGCATTAAATTCATCGTTGGAAGTAAAGGAATAAATCCCTTTGGAAGGATTAGGGTAAATAGAAAAAACAGTATCTTGATAGGTTGAAGTATTTAAAACGCCTCCTGCTAACTGAAATAAATAGGCAAATGCTTGAAAATACTGATTGGTTATATTCAAATCATGAACAATAAGAGTATTTTCATCGTTTTTAGTCTCGGCAGAACTACTCCAATTGTGGGATCCCAATAATACTTGAGGGTCTGAATTAGCATTATAATTATCAATTACAACAAATTTATGATGCATAATTCCAGAACCGTTATAAACCACCGCTTTTGAAGTGGTTAATGTGTTTTGTAAAGTTGTAATTTGATTCCCGGCAGGATTTTGACCATCAACAACAACATAACTTTTAGAAACTCCTGCATTATATCTACTGATGATTGCGCCGCTACAATCGGTTTTTGTTATATCCATTACGGCAGCTTCACTATCGCTATTTGCCGAGTTTAAACAAGCCACTATTTTTGCTGTAGTTCCGTCGCTGGGACTAAAATAGCTGTCAATGGTTTTTCCGCCAATGATGTAGTGATGGGGAGTGTTGTCAGTTTTATATTGACCAAATTTAGAATTTGTAACATTAGGAGTTGCGGTAGTGCTGCCCCACATTTCTTCAAATTCTATTTTATATCCGAGCGCTAAAGCTTGATCTTGAATAACAATAGCACTATTCTTGTCAGGACCATCAATTTGAGAAGTAGTCCAATTAGTAGATCCTGTCCAAACATACGGCTTGGTAGCATCACTATTAGCAGCATCAAAAATCACAAATTTATTATGCATAATGGTATAAGCGGAAGTGGTTGGACTAGGCAATCTGTGAATATTAGTGTTTAATAACGGAATGAAATTACTTGCAGAACCATCATATATAACTCGTACTTGAACGCCTCGATTATATGCAGCATTGATAGCTCCTGCAATACCAGTAGTTGCCGAAGGTGAATAAGAACTATAAATAGCAATATCCATGGTGCTTTGACAATTATTGATATACGATATCAGCGTAGTAGCCATCGTATTTGAGAGGTTGACAGCATTTTGAATTTGAGCAAAACTGGTATCTACAGGATGATTAAAATATACATTTATAATTCCTGTGGATGCCGACGGAGTAGCTATATAAGTTGTAATTGGATTCGAAGTTCTTGTATCGTTCATTGTATACTCCAATTTAAGAATTTGAGCAGGAGGGAATGCGCTGATTTCAAATTTGGAAGCTGATTGTTGATTAATCCCAATTTGTTGATGTGTAAAAGCATCCTCCAATCTAATGTCGTTCGTTACATTCGAATTAAACTCAATTTCAATAGTTTTGGGATAGTACGTTAAGGTGTAATTTGTTTCTTTAATAATTTGTTGACCGTAAAAAACAAAACAATTTACAATAAGCAGAAACAGTAGGACTAGTTTTTTTTGATGCATTTTGACTCCATATTTTGAGCAAAAGTAATTAATAAATGCAATTGAAATTCAAGATTCACAACGCTATGTGCATTTTAGCACTATTTCACAATCTTTTTTAATTCTTTTTCTTGTTAACTTTATTAAATTGATTTTTATACATCAGTTTCCAAACTTTATTTCTAATAAATCTACTACTTTAAATCTCTAAATAATTGCCCGCAGCTATTCGGCTGATGATTAAATCTACATTTTCTTTATAGGATTTTGAAAAAGGAAGTTTCGTAGTAGAATTTTTGATATAACAAACCGTGTTGCCCGTATGAATCCTTGATACCTGGTTGATACTTATAATGTAACTATTATGAATGCGTAAAAATTGTGCAGGCGGCAACACGGTTTCAAAATGTTTCAAAGTTTTAAAGGCCGTAATCATTTCGCCATTATTCAAATGAATATCAGTTGAATTGTTATCGGCTTCAAAATAAAGCACATCTTCTGAATCGATATAACGATAATCACCATAGGATTTAACACAAATTATTAATGCTTTTTCTTGCTGAACTACAGTTGGTTTTTCCAAAGTAATTGGTGTGATTTTAACCTCAATGTCGTTTACGTCCACATCAGCCATTTCTACTTTTAGAGTTTCTGCTTCGTCTAAAACCTCATAAGTAGCAGCTGGGTTTTTGACTTCCATGTGTGGCAAATCAGATTTTATAGCGCGATCAAATTTCAATACGGCTTTTCTAAAATCGTTAATATTCAACGGTTTCAACAAATAATCGACCACCTCATATTGTAAAGCATCGTAAGCCAAATCTTTTTTGCTCGTGGTCACAATAATTTTAGGAACAACGGGTAAATAGCGGTACAATTCGTTGATTAAGGATAATGAAAGATGGCTTTTCTTATCGGAAGGATCTATTTCTAAAAAAACAAGATGTGGTTGATGCTCCAAAATTAAATTCACACCATCGTCATAAGTAGTAGCCGATGCCAAAAATGACAAATTGCGAAAACGTTCAGCAATGGCTTGCGTTTTCGTGACATCGTCTTGAGTGTCATCAATAATGATAAAAGTATGGCTCATGTATGCATTTCCTTTGTTGTCGGGAAAGCAGTAGCAGTTGTTATGTGAGTAGTTTTGGGGAAACTAATGGTTTTATTAACGATTAAAATCAAATTTAATATGTAAAAATAAACGTGTTAAACGTATTTTTTTCGTTACAACGAAAGTAAAAAAATGATATTTATATTTTAAAGAATGTTAATATATACAGTCGTCTTGTTAATATGTCACTATTTATTCGGACAAATGCTTACAAAACGACAAAACCCAAAGTCATTATTTGAATTTGAGTTTAAATTTGTTTTATTCGAAAGACATTTTTAAGATTTACATTCTCATCAGCCAGTTTCTAACCGAAACCTCTTCGTTGATTATTGTTCTCATTTCTGAAATTTTTACTCGATCTTGTTTCATAGAGTCTCGATGCCGAATCGTTGCTGTTTCATCTTCCAACGTTTGGTGGTCAACCGTAATACAAAAAGGCGTTCCTAATGCATCTTGTCTTCGGTAACGTCTTCCAACGGCATCTTTTTCATCATAAGCAACATTGAAATCCCATTTCAAATCCTCGATAATTTTTTGGGCAACTTCTGGTAAACCATCTTTTTTTACTAATGGCAAAACGGCTGCTTTTGTTGGTGCTAAAACACTTGGCAAACGCAAAACTGTTCTAGTTGAGCCATCTTCTAACGTTTCTTCGTGTAATGAAGTGGCAAAAACGGCCAAAAACATTCTGTCCAAACCAACGGAAGTTTCGACAACATAAGGAACATAATTGGAATTGGTTTCGGTATCAAAATATTGCAATTTTTTACCCGAAAATTGTTCGTGCGCTTTCAAATCGAAGTCGGTTCTTGAGTGAATTCCTTCCAATTCTTTGAAACCAAACGGGAAATTGAATTCGATATCCGCAGCTGCATTCGCATAATGTGCTAGTTTTTCGTGGTCGTGGAAACGGTAATTTTGTCTTCCTAAACCTAATGACAAATGCCATTTTAAGCGGTTTTCTTTCCAATATTCATACCATTTCATTTCTTCGCCTGGTTTTACAAAAAACTGCATTTCCATTTGCTCAAATTCACGCATTCTAAAAATAAATTGCCGTGCAACAATCTCATTTCTAAAGGCTTTTCCGGTTTGCCCAATTCCGAATGGAATTTTCATTCTTCCTGTTTTTTGCACGTTTAAGAAGTTGACAAAAATTCCCTGTGCCGTTTCTGGACGCAGGTATAAATCCATTGCGTTTTCGGCAGAAGCACCCAGTTTTGTTCCGAACATTAAGTTGAATTGACGCACTTCGGTCCAGTTTCTTGAACCGGTTTCTGGGTCGGCAATTTCTAGTTCTTCAATTAATGCTTTTACATCTTCTAAATCACCTGAACCTAACGAACGCCCCATTCTTTCTAGAATTTCTCTTTCTTTTGAAAGGTATTCCATCACTCTTGGATTGGTGGTTTTGTATTGTTCTTCGTCAAAAGAATCACCAAAACGCTCGCGTGCTTTTTCGATTTCTTTTTTAGCTTTCAGATTTAATTTTTCGGCATAATCCTCAATTAAAACGTCAGCACGGTATCTTTTTTTAGAGTCTTTGTTATCAATCAATGGATCGTTAAACGCATCAACGTGACCGGAAGCTTTCCATGTGGTTGGGTGCATTAGGATTGCGGCATCAAGCCCCACAATATTATCATGCATCTGCACCATGGCTTTCCACCAATATTCTCTAATATTCTTTTTTAATTCTACTCCGTTTTGCGCATAATCATATACTGCGCTCAAACCATCGTAAATTTCGCTTGACGGAAAAATAAATCCGTACTCTTTTGCATGTGAAATTACGTTCTTGAATAAATCTTCTTGTTTTGCCATAGTGGTGCAAAAATATAAAAACATTCAATACTCTTTTTATTTTTTTATCACCTAGGTTTTTCTTACTTTAGCTAATAATCTCTATGGAAATGTTTAGTATATCAGTTACTGAAATAATTATAAATCATTGTAAAGGCCAGGCTTCAAAGTTCAATTTAGGACACCGTTACACTGCCAATGGAACTCCTGAACAGCAATTAACGGGGATAATTGGTCAAAATGTGATACTAAATTTATTTGATTTAGGAAATTTCAACGGTGAAGATGGTTTTGATAATGGTGTTGATTTAGTTTTTAACAATCATAAAATTGATGTAAAAACAATGGGGCGAACCACTGCGGTAAAATCTAGTTATACCAACAATTTTATTGGCTTACAAGATTATTTTGACCCTGATATTTATATTTTTTGCAGTTTTAATAAAACAAACGATGTTTTAACTGTTTGTGGTTGGATTTCAAAAAAAGATTTTAAAGAAAAAAGAAGGTTTTATCCCAAAGGTTCTATTAGAACTCGATATGATGGTTCAACATTTGAGACCTTTTCTGATTTGTATGAAATAGATAATACCGATTTGAATACTGCCAATTCTATTGAAGATTTAAAAAATCAATTGCTAACCATTTGATATGCTACATCACCTACTAAATTTATTTTTTCCGAAGTCTTGTGCGGGTTGCGAATCGTTTTTGTTGAAAAACGAAGTAGTGCTTTGTACAAAATGTAGACATGAAATTCCGCTGACCAATCATCATGCAACAGAAAATAACGAATTGGTGCAAAAATTTTATGGAAGAATTCCGCTTGAGTTTGGTGCTGCTTTTTTTTATTTTCATAAAAAGGGAATTGTTCAAGAAATGATTCACAAATTAAAATATAAAGGACAAGAAGGAATAAGCGAAACAATAGGGAATTGGTATGCTACAGTATTGAAAGATCTAAAACAAATGCAGCACATTGATTACATTATTCCAGTGCCGTTACACAAAAAAAGACTACGCGAACGCGGTTATAATCAAGTGGCTGGTTTTGGCAAAGCTTTATCAAGCGAATTAAATATTGCTTACAATGAGAATCTTTTATATCGAAAAACACATACCAAAACGCAAACCAAAAAAGATCTTCTTGGAAGAAGTGACTTTATTGCAACGATTTTTGATGTTCATTTTTCAGAAAAAGATCATGGCAAACATTTCTTGTTACTCGACGATGTGATTACAACTGGATCAACTCTGGAAGCATGCAGTAGGGCTTTATTAAAAATTCCGAATGCTAAAATAAGTATTGTTTGTATGGCGATGGCACATAGTTAACTTGAACTTAACATACTAAAATTCAAAACATTTCGTTATTATTAGTAGTATAACTTAACATTTGTAGACCATGAAAAATTATTCTTATTATTTGCTATTGTGTTATTATTTGAGAGTTGTTTCAGTTATAAAGCAATTGCCAACGATACATGAAAGCTGGAAGCGGGCAAAACATACAAATTAGAACGCAACCATAAACATTACAAAATAGTTTTTCGTACTACAAAAGACAGCGCCATAATTGTGTCCAAGAATTTTGAAGAACAACAAATTCCTATAAAAGACATAACAAGTATTAAAAAAAGGAAGTTCTCAATAATTAAAACTTTGCTTTTACCTTTGGGGATTGCAACTGCTCTAACAGGACTTTTTGTACTTACTTATAAAGGGCTATCTGTTGGTGGAAGTGGTTATTACTAACAATGCCATTGCCGCCAGATTTTAATATTCCCCAAAAACATTTCATTCACAATAAATATAATTGTTATTTTGTGCTTTGAAAAAAGACTTCATGTTAAAAAACACTATTAAATATTTTTCTTTACTTTTTATACTTTTAACGCTGGGATGCGCCAAGCGTGGCAACATAACTGGCGGGAAAAAAGATACCATAGCCCCCGTTCTAAAAGCGAGTTATCCTAAAAATTTTTCGTCTAATTTTAATGGTAAGGAAATAAAATTGATTTTTGATGAATATGTAAAACTAAAAAATGTGAATAAACAGTTGATTATTTCACCACCTATGAAAAATGAACCTGATATTTTGCCACAAAATGCCAGTAAAATACTCACTATAAGACTAAAAGATACGTTGAGACCCAACACTACATATAGCTTTAACTTTGGTCAAAGTATTCAAGATAATAATGAGGGGAATCCTGTTTCGCAATTCAAATACGTTTTTTCAACTGGAAGTTACATCGATTCGCTGGCGTTAAGTGTGAAAGTTAAGGACGCATTGGAGAAAAAAACCGACAACTTTGTTTCGGTGATGCTTTATGAAATTAATGAAAAATTCAACGACTCCACCATTTACAAGCAAACGCCACAGTATGTAACCAATACATTAGATAGTTTAAAAATCGTAAAACTTGAGAATCTCAAAGCAGGAAAATATCTTTTAGTAGCTTTAAAAGACAACGGAAATAACAAATTCAACCCGAAATCGGATAAAATTGGTTTCCAAAAACAATATATTACGATTCCAAACGACACAATTTTTGAAGTGGAATTGTTTAAAGAAATTATGTCTTTTAATGTCCTAAAACCCACACAAGCCTCCAAAAATAGAATGCTTTTGGGTTATGAAGGCAACGCTTCAGCGGTAAAAGTCACGGTAAAAAACGGTACTGAAATTCTCCCCACAATTATTACTAATTTCCCAAAAAAAGATTCGTTGCAAATTTGGTTCAAACCAATAAAAACAGATTCGTTGCATGTAACCGTTCAAAAAAATACGTTCACCAAAGAATTTACGGTGAAAATGAAAAATCAAAAAGCCGACACGCTTTCCATAAGTGCGGAATTTAAAGGTAATTTGCCGCTTCGGGAACGGTTTACTTTAACTAGTGCTACTCCGCTTCTTAAATTTGACAAATCAAAAATTGCTATTTCTAATAAAAATTCAGTTGTCATTCCTTTTGAAACCGAATACGATGAGATAAATCAAAAACTCTACCTAAATTTCAAAAAAGAACCAGCAGAAAAATATAAAATTGCTTTGTTACCTGGTGCTTTAGAAGATTTTTACGAGCATAAAAGTGACTCTTTAAAATATAGTATTAATACAAAAAATGCTTCTGAATATGGAAATATGAAAGTGATTTTAGAAAACGTTAAAAGATTTCCAGTTATTGTGCAACTTACCGATAAAGATGGCAAAGTAAAAGCAACGGAGTATTCGGAAAAAGAGACAAGTATCAATTTTGAAGCTTTAGAACCCGAAATTTATACCCTTCGAATTATTTACGACGACAATAAAAATAAAATTTGGGATACAGGAAGTTATTTAGAAAAACGACAATCCGAAGAAGTGATTTATCTGCCCAAAGAAATCAACCTTCACGCCAATTTTGATTGGGAACAATCATTCGACTTAAAACGAAAGTAACATTTATTATTTTAAACTAAAATTATCCTTGTCCTCCAAAAAAGCTAATTTTTCTCGGGTTTCAAGCATTTTATTCTTATCCAATTCAATTATAAAAACGCCTTCTGTTTCTTGTGGCTTTAACAGATAGTCGCCAAAAAAATCAACGGCTTGCGTGTGACCAACATATTCTAGATTGTTACTATCAACCCCAATTCTGTTGACCCCAATAACATAACTCATGTTTTCTACCGCGCGTGCTTTCAATAAAATATCCCAGGCGTTTATCCTTGTTTTTGGCCAATTGGCAACATAAATTAACACATCATAAGTCTCAACATTTCTTGAAAAAACAGGAAAACGCAAATCATAACAAATTAGTGGACAAATCCTAAAACCCTTGTATTCTACAATCAATTTGTCTTTTCCTGCGGTATATGTTTTGTCCTCGCCAGCTAACGTAAATAGATGTCTTTTATCATACGTTTTGATTTCACCATCAGGGAAAATAAAAATCAATCGGTTGTAATATTTATTGTTTTCTTCTATCACTAGGCTTCCAGTTATAGCACAGTTTTTGGCTTTCGCCAAATGTTGTAGCCATGCAATAGTTTCGCCCTGCATCGTTTCGGCCACCTTTTTTGGATTCATAGTCAAGCCTGAAGAAAACATCTCGGGAAGAACAATCAGCTCAACATCTTCCATAAAACCTGTGATTTTTTGTGCAAGATGACATCGATTTTCTATTGGGTTTTCCCAAATTAATGAGGTTTGTATAAGGGCTATTTTCATAATTTTTAGGTATCAGGCATAAGGCAATAGCCATTGGTGATTATGCATTTAAATTTTTTCTTTTGGCTAGTGGCTAATTATTTTATAGTTATCTCATCAATAAATATAAAAGCATCGTCGCCATAACCCTGATGCCATTCGGGTAATTTCCCATAATTGTATGCTTTGACTTTTACATACTTTGTTTTTATTTCTTTATCTAAACTGAAATTTTTGATTCGATTTTCGGTTTCTTTTGCATCAATAGTATTGTTAATTGTCCCTACTAATGTATAGGTACTGTTATCAGTCGAAACATAGTATTCAACTTTGGTTGGCATCAAAATCCACGACCGTGAATCCTGTAGAAATGTTGCTCCAATAGAATGAATCGGGATTTCGTTTTGCAAATCAATTACCGCTTCAAAGTCTTGTCCTTGATATCCCTGCCAATCGCCTTTGCGCCAATTTTCTGTCCCAAAAATCCCATCCAATAAACCATCTGGTCCACCAGCATGATATTGCGAATTGTAGGTTGATTTGATGTCGATGGTATAATTGTTTGGTTTTTTGAAGAAGGTTGCAGAAACTCTTTTGCTTTCCTGATTATTATGTTCAGAAGTGGCCATTATAGTAGTGGTGCCTGCAATTTCAATAGGTCCGCTGTATTCGTCCCAATTTGGATTTCCGCCCAGTGATTCGCCATAAAAAATGTAATTTATTTTTTCATTTTGATTTTGGGATTTTATTTCAACAGTAATTTTATCCTTAAACGACTTGCTTTTAGCTTCAATTATAGGCACTGGAACTATAGGTGTATAAATATAGGCATTACTGTTCCTAATTGCTTTTTTATAAAATCCTCCAATATTTTTCATTTCTTCAGCAGTAGTATTTTGACTAATTTTCTCAATGTTTTCTCCATCAAGATTGAATTTAATACTTTCAAAATTGGGTTTCACGGAATCCCATTTAGGTGTTCCAGGAGTAACTGCATAAATTCCCATCGAACTCAACACATACCATGCGCTCATCTGTCCGCAGTCTTCATTTCCAATTAAACCGTCGGGAGCATTTTTGTAGAAATTGTTTAAAATGAAATGTACTTTTTCAGTCGTTTTTTCAGGTTTTCCAACATAATTATACAAATACGCTATATGGTGACTTGGTTCATTTCCGTGTGCGTATTGACCTATTAATCCGGTGACATCTGCCTGTTCACGACCTGTAGTTTTGCTTTCACTGTTGAACATTTCGTCGAGTTTAGCTTCAAATTTTTCGTTTCCGCCATACGCTTCAATCATTCCTGGAATATCTTGCGGCACGAAGAACGAATACTGCCACGAATTGCCTTCGGTGAAATTGTTGTTGATTTCTTTTGGGTCAAAAGGTTTGTCCCAGCCGCCGTTTTTCTTTGGTCGCATAAAGCCAGTATTCCAATCGAAGACGTTTTTCCAGCTTTGGGAACGTTTCATGAAATAACTGTAATCTTCTTTTTTATTTAAAATCTCTGCCATTTGTGCAATACACCAATCATCATAGGCATATTCCAAGGTTTTGGAAACGCTTTCGTGTTCATCATCCATTGAAATAAAACCTTGTTTTTTGTATGCATCCAAACCCAAATGATCCAACATAGCAGAGTGTTTCGCTGCTTCAAATGCTTTTTCGTAATCAAATCCTTTTATGCCTTTTGCCATCGCGTCTGCCATAACGGAAACGGAGTGATAACCAATCATGCAATCGGTTTCATTGGAAGCTAATTCCCAAACAGGTAATCTTCTGCCTTGCTCATATTGCATTAAAAACGTATTGATAAAATCGGAAGTGCGTTTCTTTTCAATCAATGTATACAAAGGGTGCGCTGCACGAAACGTATCCCAAAGTGAGAATACCGAATAATAATCAAAACCTTCCGCTTTATGGATTTGATTGTCACGTCCTCTGTACTTTCCGTCGATATCCTGAGCAATATTTGGCTGCACCATTGTGTGGTATAAAGCCGTGTAGAAAATGATTTGTTTGTCTTTATTAGTTTCCGTGATTTCAATTTTGGTCAATTGTTTATCCCAAAGTTTTACGGCATTTAGCTTTATTTTATTGAAGTCCCAACCTTTGATTTCAGACATATTTAGTTTTGCTCCATCATAGCTTGTTGGAGAAAGAGCAACTTTTACTAAAATCTTTTCTCCTTTTTTAACTTGTCTTGAAAAGCTTAGTGCTAATTGGGTTCCGGCAAAAAAGGTGTCTGTTGTTTTGGCGGGAGCAAATCCGTTATTTCTAACGTTGTTGATTTTCATCGGAACATTAAATTCTATTCGGGCATATACATATTGGTCTTTCGCCCATGCTTCGCTTCTCCTGAAAATTTCGATAGTTTTGTTATTGATCCATCGGACTTCACCTTCTAACAATTTATCCCTGTGATTTAAATCGAGGATAATATTGGCTTGACCATTTTTATTGAAAGTATATTCATGGAATCCAACTCGGGTTGAAGCCGTTAATTGAACATCAATATTGTACTTTTCAAGTTTTACCGAATAATATCCGGCAGTGGCTTTTTCATTTGAATGAGAAAATGTGGAACAGTATTCTTTCGTGTTTAAATTCGATTTACCCATCGTTGGCATGAGCATGACATCTCCAAAATCTGAACAACCCGTTCCGTTTAAGTGTGTATGTGAAAATCCGTAAATGACATTGTCGGAATAATGATAACCCGAGCAGCCGTCCCAGCTTCCATCTATTCGAGTATCTGGCGAAAGCTGTACCATTCCGAAAGGAACTGTGGCGCCAGGATATGTATGACCATGACCACCAGTTCCAATCATTGGATTGACGTAATGATGGTATTCTTTTTGACCAAATATGGAAAGTGTAATTAGAAAAAGTAAAGCTGAAAGTTGCAGTTTCATTGCGATTGTTGTTATTGTATCAAATATACAATTTTTATGCAGATTCTGCGTGAGCGATTGGAGCAAGTACCGTGTACTGCGGAAAGCGCGACCCTCCTTTTCGAGGGTCACGCCCAAAAAAAGAAAAAGCATCCAAATTAATGAACGCGTTTTCTAATGACTTTTGGCTAATGCCTATTTCAAACTTGCAGCTAAATATTCTCTGTTCATTCGGGCGATGTTTTCTAACGAAATTCCTTTTGGACATTCTACTTCGCAAGCTCCGGTATTGGTACAATTTCCAAATCCTTCCTCGTCCATTTGTCGCACCATGTTTAAGACGCGTGCCGTGGCTTCAACTTTCCCTTGTGGTAATAATGCGTATTGCGATACTTTGGCGCCCACAAATAGCATGGCAGAACCATTTTTACAAGAAGCAACACATGCTCCACAACCAATACAGGCTGCTGCCATAAATGCTTTGTCGGCATCGTCTTTTGGAATTGGCGTTGCATTAGCATCTATCGTTCTTCCGGAGGTGTTTACAGAGACAAAACCTCCAGCTTGCTGAATTCTGTCGAAAGAACTTCTGTCTACAACTAAATCTTTTACTACGGGGAATGCTTTACTTCTCCATGGTTCGATAAAAATAGTATCGCCATCTTTGAACATACGCATGTGCAATTGGCACGTTGTAGTTCCTGTTTCTGGACCATGCGCCCTGCCGTTGATGAATAACGAACACATGCCGCAAATTCCCTCACGGCAATCGTGATCAAAAGCAACGGGTGCTTTTTTTTCGTTGATTAACTGCTCGTTCAATTGGTCTAACATTTCCAAAAACGAACTGGCAGTAGAAACATTATCTAGTTTATACGTTTCTAGGCCTCCTTTGGATTTAGCATCTTTTTGACGCCAAATTTTAAGGTTTAAATTGATGTTTTTTGCTGAAGACATACTGTATGTTTTTTGAGTGATTTGTATAAAGTAATTAGTGATTAGCAGTTTTGACTATTCACTAATTGCTATTCACTAGTTACTATTTATAATTTCTAGCGGCTATTTTGATAAACTCGTATTTCAATTCTTCCTTGTTTAGGATTTCTTTACTAATGTCGTAACCCATATATTCCCATGCGCTTACAAACGAAAAATTAACGTCATCACGTTGTGTTTCGCCTTCACTATCTTGATACTCCTCACGGAAATGACCACCACAGGATTCATTTCTTTGCAATGCATCCATCGCCATTAATTGTCCTAAATCGATGAAATCCGCCACGCGAAGCGCTTTTTCTAATTCTGGATTTAATTCGGATGATGTACCCGGAACATACACATCTTTGTAAAATTCTTCTTTTAAGTCGGCAATTTCAACAATAGCTTCTTTTAATCCTTTTTCATTTCTTCCCATTCCGACTTTATTCCACATGATCAAACCAAGTCGTTTATGAAAATGGTCAACCGATTTAGCACCGTTGTTGTTCAAAAAATTATCTATCGTTGTTTTAACATTTTTTTCTGCTTCTGTAAATTCAGGGGATTCAGTAGAAATTTTACCAGTTCTGATTTCATCTGCTAAATAATTGGAAATCGTATAGGGCAACACAAAATAACCGTCGGCTAAACCCTGCATCAATGCCGAAGCACCAAGTCTGTTGGCTCCATGATCAGAAAAATTAGCTTCGCCTGCCACAAAACACCCAGGAATTGTTGATTGCAAATTATAATCAACCCAAACACCACCCATCGTATAATGTACGGCAGGATATATTTTCATAGGCGTTTCATAAGGGTTTTCGTTGGTGATTTTTTCATACATGGCAAATAGGTTTCCATACTTTTCTTCCAACCATTGTTTTCCTAATGCAGTGATTTCTTCTGCGGTTGGATTGTGATTTCCTTTGGCATACGCTGTTTGTTTTCCTTTAGTTTGAATTTCGGTCGAGAAATCTAAATAAACGCCTTCATTGGTATCGTTGGCTTCAATCCCAAAACCTTGGTCACACAATTCTTTTGCGGCTCTTGACGAAATGTCACGAGGAGCTAAATTTCCATAAGATGGATATTTCCTTTCTAAATAATAATCTCTATCTTCTTCGGCAAGTTGTGATGGTTTTAGCTTTCCTTCCCGAATTGCTGCAGCATCTTCTTTCTTTTTGGGTACCCAAATTCTACCAGAATTTCGCAAAGATTCTGACATCAAAGTTAATTTTGCTTGATTGGTTCCGTGAACAGGAATGCATGTGGGATGAATTTGAACAAAACAAGGATTGGCAAATAATGCTCCTTGTTTATGAATTTTCCAGCTAGCAGTTACGTTACTTCCCATAGCATTTGTCGAAAGAAAATATACGTTTCCGTAACCGCCCGAAGCAATAACTACGGCATGTGCCGAGTGTCTTTCTAATTCTCCTGTAACTAAATTTCGGGCAATAATTCCTCTTGCTTTGCCGTCAACTTTAACTAAATCCAACATTTCATGGCGGCTAAACATTTGCACGCGACCTAATCCTATTTGTCTAGATAAAGCTGAATACGCACCCAATAATAATTGCTGTCCTGTTTGACCTGCGGCATAAAAAGTACGTTGTACTTGAGTCCCACCAAAGGAACGGTTGTCTAAAAGACCCCCATAATCACGAGCAAAAGGAACGCCTTGCGCCACACATTGGTCAATAATATTAGAAGAAACTTCAGCCAATCGATGAACGTTCGCTTCGCGTGCTCTATAATCGCCGCCTTTTATGGTGTCATAAAACAAACGGTACGTACTATCGCCATCATTTTGGTAATTTTTAGCAGCATTAATTCCACCTTGTGCTGCTATAGAATGTGCTCTTCTTGGCGAATCCTGAAAGCAAAATGCTTTTACGTTATAACCCATTTCGCCTAATGAAGCTGCGGCAGAAGCTCCAGCTAAACCGGTACCTACAACGATAATATCAATTTTTGGTCTATTATTTGGCGCAACTAATTTTAAATGATCTTTATAATCTGTCCATTTGTCCGAAATTGGACCTTCAGGTATTTTTGAATCTAGTGTCATTTATAACTTGAAATTAATGATTAAAATGATGAAACAGTGCAATAAAAATAAATCCGAATGGGACAATTATTGCAAATGCATATCCTAATTTATGAAGTGCTCTCGAAAATTTATTATTAAATCCAACCGATTGCATCGAAGAGTTGAAACCGTGCCATAAGTGAAAAAACAATAACAAAAAAGCCAAGCAATACAAACCAGTTCGTATTGGGCTTTCGAATTTATGAACCAATTCTGGATAATACCGTGAGGCGTCTAAAGGGTTTACTTCAACATATTTATACACCATTTCTGGAATCCAAAAATCATAAAAATGCAACCCAAGAAAAGCTAAAACTACAGCCCCCGAAACGAGCATATTTCTAGAAGCCCAAGATGAATTGGCAGCGCCATCATTTTTTGCATAACTAATTGGTCTTGAGCTTCTATTTTTAAAATCTAAAATAAAGCCCATTACAAAATGAAATACAACGCCAAAAATTAAAATGGGTTGCATTACAAATTGTATTAAAGGATTATTTCCCATAAAATGGGAAGCGCTATTAAAAATATTTGGGCTAAATACCGAAGTTAAATTGATGCTAAAATGAAGTGTTAAAAAAGATATTAAAAAAAGTCCCGAAAGTGCCATGGCAACTTTTTTTGCAATCGACGAACTCAACATAGAAGGATTTGCCATAAGAATGAATAATTTATTAAAAAATCACACAAAAATACAGCTATTTGCGAACAACTACAACCTTTTCGTTATAATTTATAATCAATTTAAAATGAGTTCAGCAGTTAATTATTTTCAATTGGATAATCAACAAAATTTAGACAAATTTACACCACAAAAATTACTTCACGTAACTTGGAATCATATCACGTAATCCCATATCAACCACATTTTCTCCCGCAGATGGTTCAAATTTTCAATCAGGAGTAACTTTGTGCCACTCAAAACTTTTGTTAATTGATAATGAAAGTGTAATGGTTACATCATTAATTTCGGTTCCGTCTAAAACTAAATTAGATGCAACCTTTCCAGTAACTTCACAAGAACCCGCTGGGATTGGTGAACTAGCACTCAACGGATTTGGAACTGTAGTTGCGCTAGGCGATGCTTGCCCCGAATCGGAAAAGTTAAATCCATTTAATCCAAAAGCCCAAAAACCTTAAGCTTTGTTGGCATTAATTACAAAGGGATAACTGCCAATATTAAAAGTGCTGATATAAGTATTAAACCCAACAAAACTTGCCAAATTACCAGTATAATCAATTCCGTTACTGCGAACTGCAATTTGATAATTTTGATAGGACAGCGAAACGCGCATCCATTGATAGCTTCCTGGCAATATGTACTTTCATAGAATTTTTAAAAAAGTTTCTTCCTAGGTAACAATTTTAGACTGTTTAAAATCTATAGCTTTTGTATCTCCAATGGTTGTTTCGGGAGCATGATATAAAATAGTTCCTGCATCAAGTGCTGTCGTGGCGCTTTGAGAAATTTCAACATAATGTGAAGAAATAGTATTAAAAATGGGTGATTGTGCTCCGTTACCGACGGCTACCATTGAAGGTTCTCCTAAATTATTTATCCTTGCTTGATTAGGGTCAAATTTAATAATTAACATGGGCTCGGCTACTGGAACTGTATCGTCTCGTTCAGAACTACAAGCAATAAACTGTAGGGTAATTGCCAAAAACAATGCCGTAAAATATACTTTTTCATAGTAATTAGAGTAAGATATAGACAAAAACGTAACGAAATAAATCGATTTATGTTACTGTATAACGTTAAAAATCAATTTTTAGTACATTTGAAAAGTATAAACGTGTAAACTAATAATCTTAATAATTCGAAAATCTAACAAATTATAAAATGAAATACCTTCCTATAGACCGCCAATTATTCCAAAAAAACAGATCGAAATTTACAGCGCAGATGAAACCAAACAGTGTTGCTGTGTTCAATTCTAATGATATATATCCAGTATCTGCAGATAGTACCTTGCCGTTTGCGCAGCATCGTGACATCTTGTATTTATCTGGCGTAGACCAGGAAGAAAGCATTTTGTTACTTTTCCCTGATGCTCCTTACGACCATTTAAAAGAAATTCTTTTTCTGAAAGAAACTAACGAACATATCGCTATTTGGGAAGGCGAAAAACTAACAAAAGAGAGGGCTTTTGAAGTAACAGGTATCAAATCTGTAATTTGGCTTCAAGATTTTTATAAAACTTTAAAAGAAGTTATGGCTTACGCCGAAACGATATACATAAATACTAATGAGCATTACCGCGCTTCTATTGAAACTGAAACCCGAGAGGCCCGATTTGTAAAATGGTGGAAAGAAAATTATCCCGCACACAAAGTAGAGAAGGCAAACCCAATCTTACAAAGACTTCGTTCGATAAAAGAAAACGAAGAACTTAATCTAATTCAAACAGCTTGCGACATTACCGAGAAAGGTTTTCGCAGAGTGCTACAATTTGTGAAACCAAATATGATGGAATATGAAATAGAAGCCGAGTTTGCACACGAATTTATTAGAAACCGCTCCAAAGGCTTTGCATACACTCCTATTATTGCATCGGGAAATAATGCCAACGTGCTACATTATATCGAAAATAATCAACAATGCAAAAGTGGCGATTTGATACTGCTAGATGTTGGTGCTGAATATGCTAATTATTCGAGCGATATGACGCGTATGGTTCCTGTTTCTGGGCGCTTTACCGATAGGCAAAAAGTGGTGTACAACGCTGTTTTACGCGTAAAAAATGAAGCTACAAAAATGCTTGTTCCTGGAACATTATGGAAACAATACCACGTTGAGGTTGGCAAAATAATGACCTCAGAATTGTTAGGTTTAGGATTGTTAGATAAAACCGATGTGCAAAATGAAAATCCCGATTGGCCAGCTTATAAAAAATATTTCATGCACGGAACTTCACATCATCTGGGGCTGGACACTCACGATTACGGATTACTACACGAACCCATGCAAGCCAATATGGTTTTTACCGTTGAGCCAGGAATTTACATTCCGGCAGAGGGTTTTGGGATACGTTTAGAAGACGATGTGGTAATTCAGCCTAAAGCAGAACCTTTTAATTTAATGAGAAACATTCCTATCGAAGTAGCCGAAATTGAGCATTTGATGAATTCTTGATTAGATAAAAGAAGTAAGGGAAAGAAAAAAGAGAATAGAATATAGAAAATAGACGGCTCACGAAAGTGGGTCGTTTTATTTAAAAAAAATATCTTCATTCAAAGTTAAATACTATTTTTGAATATAAATGACACAGCAACTTATTTATAAAAACACCATTATTTCTTATACTGATGAAGGTAAAGGAACGGCGGTGGTTTTGCTGCATGGTTTTTTGGAAAATCAAACCATGTGGAAAGCCTTTGTTCCCGAAATTTCCAAAAAACACCGTGCGATTACCATCGATTTACTAGGTCATGGCGAAACCGAATGTTTGGGATATGTTCATGTGATGGAAGATCAAGCCGATATTATTCATGCTGTTTTAGCGCATCTGCGCGTGCGAAGAGCTGTTTTTATTGGCCATTCTATGGGCGGTTATGTGGTATTGGCTTTCGCCGAAATGTATCCAGAGTATGTAAAAGGAATGGTGCTAATAAACTCCACCTCACGAGCCGACAGCGAGGAACGAAAAAGTAACCGTGACCGAGCGATTATAGCAGTAAAACAAAACTATACTAACTTTGTTCGGATGGCAATTGCAAATTTATTTAATGAAAATAACAGAGAGCTACTGGCAAAGGATATCGAAAAAGTAAAACTTCAAGCTCTTAAAACACCGCTTCAAGGTATTATTGCCGCGCTCGAAGGTATGAAAATCAGAAAAGATAGAGAAGTATTGTTGCATTTTGCACCCTATCCTATACTAGTAGTTTTGGGCAAAAAAGATAGTGTTTTGCTTTATGAAGAAACCATCGACCAAATTGAAGGCACTAAAGTAGCGCTCACAACATTTCCTGAGGGTCACATGTCACACATTGAAAACGAAAAGGAATTGAAGAATGTATTGATTGATTTTTTGAAAGAGGTTTAAACACAGATTTCACAAATTAACACAAAACCATCTGTGACTATCTGTAAAATAGTGTTCTAATTTATTTTTTCCTCAAAAGGAATGTTTGTATTAAAAATATTTTGCAATAAAATTACCATCTGCTCCAAATAATTGCTCATTATTTCTGGGGTAATAACTTCGGTAACTTCTTTGTTTTGTGTAAAGTTGAACGGCAAAAATCCTGACTTTAAATTCTTAAACGAAATGATTCCAGCCTCAATTTCTCTATCTTTTGCGTGTTCTTGATACATAAAAGCATACGCCAAAACCTGAATTATTTTATCGTTTTTGTTGTCTTCGGTCAAACCAATCCAACTTTTTAAGGATATGTTATTCTTATCTACTTTACCGGTTTTATAATCAATGATTCTTATGCGTCCGTTGCGAAGTTCTATTCTATCTACATTTCCTGCAATTTTTATGGGCATCGGCAAATTAGGATGTTCAAAAATACGTTCCAATTTATGTTCTAAAGCAATAATCTGAATGAAGTCTCCCTTTTCTAAAGATTCTAGTTCAAGTTTTAGAAAATTCAACACATTTCGTTTGGCTACTTCAAATGCCAATAAGTTTCTCCCTTTTTTTATTTCTCCTTCTTTATATACTTTTTTAAATTGGTTTAAAACTTCGGTATCAAGTATTGTAAAACAACTTTTGATGTCAACAGCGGTTAAAAGTCTTCCGATAAATGGTTTGTACAATTCTTCCAAAGCCCCATGTATTATAGTTCCTAATGTGTTCGCTGCAATGTTTTCCTCCACCTCATCAGTTTCTGAAATTCGTAGCACACGTTGAAAGTAAAACTTTATTGGGTTTCTAATATAAGTTGTTAATGAAGAAGGTGAAAATCCGTTAGAGGCAATTTCTCTTAATCTAATTAACACATTTTCTGTTTTGGGAATTACAATAGGTTGGTGTGCTATGCTGGGTACAATTGGATTATAATACTGAAAAGTTAATGCGTGTTTAAGTTGTTTTTCTACTTCTAGCTGTGTGATAAACCTACTTTTTTCGCCCGCATCAAAACCTTCACTGTCTGAATTATAAATTAAATAGATAGTTTTTGCACGCTGCAATAAATGATAAAAATGATACGTATAAATAGCGTCTTTTTCTTTAAATGTAGGCAACCCATATTCTTTTTTTACATCATAAGGAATAAAAGAATTCGTTGCTTTTCCAGCTGGAAACTTGCCTTCATTAACCGATGTGATGATTAGAGTTTCAAAATCAAGAACGCGACTTTCTAAAACACCCATTATTTGCAATCCGTTCAAAGGTTCGCCTTCAAACGAAACTTCAGCAACCTCAATTACTTGTTTATAAATGGCTTGAAGAGTTTTAACATCGTCAATATTATGATGTTCCGAGAAATAGGAAATCATCTTATTAATGACTTTAAATATCGAATACACAAAGGCTTTAGTTATTTTTTCTTCCTCATTTTCATAACTCAAATTGTTTTTGATTTTAATAAGAATTTGAGATATATTTTGTAGAATTTCAACCGAACTTTTATCCCATTTTTGAAACAATAATTGAAACAATTCACTACCTTCTGACTGAAGTTCTTCTAGTTTTTTGTGAGGAATAAAAGTAAAATTATTTTTATTGATTCTGTTCACAAGCCCATTTGCATTCACATAAGGCTCAATCAACGGATGCGTCAAAACATCTAAAACATCTTTGTAATACATCACATAGCTTGATGGATTTCGGGCCAAAGCGTTAGTATGTAATTTGAACAGTTTGGCAATCAGCAATTGCGCTGGGTTATTTTTACTCGAAAAGCCCATCGTAATATTTAATCCTTCCACTGTGTTGGGCAACGAATGTATAATGGGTAACAATAAATTTTCTTCGCCCAAAACTAACGCCACATTTTGCAAACTAGGGTTGTTTTGTTCGACATGTTTTTCAATAATATTACCAGCAATTTTTGCTTGTCCAATTGATTTTGAAGTAGCAATTACATGAATGTTTTTTTCTAAAGCAAAATCGTTGACAATCCATTGATACGGATGTGTTTTATAATAAATCCAATCTGATTTGTATTTTCTTTGAAATAAACCAGCATCGTGAAAAGAATCTTGCAGTAAGGTTTCGTCGATGTCCCAATATATTTTGGCTACATCCACGGATAAAAGTTGTTGAATAATTTTTTCTTCTGCTTTATTGAGTGCATTGAAACCTGCAAAAACAAATTGATGTGTATTACTTTCTAAAAAATGGTTAAGGTTTCTAACTGCTTCGCGATAAATCAAACCTTGGTAACCAATTCCTTTGTTAAGTAAATATTGGTATAAAGAATGGTAGTAATTGGGTAGTTTTTTCCAAAATAGCAGATGCTTTTCTATTAATTCAGTTTTTTTATTACTATCGACCGACCAATGCTCAAGTTCTTTTATATTTTCAAGATATTTCAAGATTTTATCAGGTTCTAATAAGTAACGATCTATTTCATTAAAATCTTGAAGTAGGGTTTTTGCCCAATTAGCAAAATTTTCAAATGAATCTTGTTTGTCTTTATCAGATACAGAAAGATACACTTCGTAAAACTCAAACAATAGTTCTACACTATCTATAGAACGAATTCCCGCAACAGATTGGATAAAGTCTTCAATGCTTATTATTTCGGGTGCAAAAATATTGCTAGATACTACAGTTTTTAATGCATCAAGCAAAAAAACTTTAGCTCTTTTATTTGGCAAAACAATGACCAGTTCTGACAGATTATCAGCATGATTTTTCAGAATTTCTTCTGCTAATTGATAAAGAAAAGTTGGTTTTGTCATTGCATAAAAATAAAAAAACGCCCCAATAAATTAGGACGTTTTTTTTTAAATATTTTGAAGAAATTATTTTATTAATTTTACTTCTACTCTTCTGTTGTTAGCTTTACCAGCTTTGGTTTTATTAGTATCTATTGGTTTAGATTCACCAAAACCTACAGAAACTAATCTTGAAGCAGCAATACCATTTTCAATAAAATAGTTTTTAACGGCTCCTGCTCTATCTTCTGATAATTTTTGGTTAGCAGCGTCTTTACCATCACTATCTGTATGACCTTCTAACGAGAAGTTTGATGATGGATATTCTTTCAAGATAGCTGTCATAGCCTGTAAAACAGGATAAGTTTGCTGTTGGAAAGTTGATTTTGCTGTGTCAAACAATATAGTTTTTGCATAATCATTCAATTTTTTAACAACCTCATCAGATACTTCTGGACAACCGTTATTAGCTACTGTTCCTTTTACATCTGGACATTTATCATCTTTGTCAAGAACACCATCGCCATCTCTATCTGGCCAAGGACATCCTGCATTTTCTTTTGGTCCTTTAACATCTGGACATTTGTCTGCTTTGTCTGTTATACCATCACCGTCGGTATCTGGACAACCTGCTAAAGATTTTAAACCAGCAACATCTGGACACGCATCATCTTTATCTGCAACACCATCGCCATCAGTATCTGGGCAACCTTGAAATTCAACTAAACCTGCAACGTCTGGGCAAAGATCATCTTTATCAAGTACACCATCGCCATCTGTATCTGGACAACCATTTGTTGCTTTTGGACCAGCATTGTCTGGGCAAGCGTCATCTTTATCATAAATCCCGTCACCATCTCTGTCAGAACCGCCAAATTTGAATGTAAGACCTGCAAAATGCTGCATGTGTGATGGCATGTCTGCACGAACGTCCTCAAAAGATTGTTTGTAAGTAGAACGAACAGATAAACCTACTGTTTCTGTAAACCAATACGTTAATCCTAAACCTCCGTTTAATGTTCCTGCGTGTAAATCATCCCCAATCCAAGTATAACCTCCACCGATATGTATAGAAGGATCAATTGTTTTGGATTTGATTAAGCTCATTAAGCTGTAATTAATAACAGCATCAGCAGCATAATAGTTTTTATCACCTGGATTTACAACAGTATATGGACCTTGACCAACTCTTGGCAATACATACCTCGAAATTTTGTTAATCGATCCTGTAACTCCGAAAGAAAAATTACTTCCTACGTATTTAGATACGTTTAAATAAGAAACAGATGGAAGGATGTTCCAATTGTCTTTTGCATTAAAATACTGTGATAATTGATCTTCTAATTTAGAAGCAGCGCTTATTCTTGTATCTACTGCGTTTGCCCCAAACGAAATCGCCCAAGGGTTGTTGCTGTCTTGGGCTTGAGAGCTGAATCCAGCTAACATTACCAAAGCAACGAATAATTTGTTAAGATGTTTCATACTAAATTTGATTAGATTATAAATGGTTATAATGGGCAAAAGTAATACCTATTACTATAATATCAAAATGTTATTGTTAAAATATAGTTAATTAGATGACATTAAGTGCTTTTGCAACTTCAGTAAAGGCTAAAATTGCCTTATCAAGGTGCTCTTTTGTGTGTGCTGCTGACAATTGCACCCTTATTCTGGCTTTTTCTTTAGGGACTACAGGAAAAAAGAATCCGATGACATAAATTCCTTTTTTCAATAACTCATCTGCCATTATTTGTGATAATTTGGCATCATATAGCATTACGGGAACGATTGCTGAGTCTCCATCTATAATGTTTAAACCCGCTTTTTTTATACCATTTTTAAAGTAATTGGTATTCCATTCTAACTTATCACGAAGTGTGGTGTCTTTTTCTAATAATTCGAAAACTTTTATAGATGCTCCCACAATGGCTGGAGCCAATGAGTTTGAAAACAAATAAGGTCGCGAGCGTTGACGCAAAATTTCAATCACTTCTTTTTTTGCAGTCGTGTAACCGCCCATGGCTCCGCCAAGCGCTTTTCCTAACGTTCCTGTGATGATGTCTACTCTTCCCATTACCCCTTTGGCTTCTAAAGTTCCTTTTCCTGTGGCGCCTATAAATCCTGCAGCATGACATTCGTCTACCATTACTAATGCTTCATATTTATCGGCCAAATCACAAATTTTATCTAATGGTGCCACCAATCCGTCCATTGAGAAAACACCATCGGTAACAATAAGTTTAAATCGATGTTTGGCTTCAACGGCTTTTTTTAATTGAGTTTCCAAATCTTCCATGTTGGAATTTTCATAGCGATACCGCGCTGCTTTACATAGTCGAATGCCGTCTATAATTGAGGCATGGTTCAAACTATCGGAAATAATACAATCTTCTTCCCCTAGCAATGGTTCGAAAACTCCTCCATTAGCATCAAAAGCGGCAGCATATAATATGGTGTCTTCGGTGCCGTAGAAATCGGCTATCTTTTTTTCCAACGTTTTGTGAATATCTTGTGTTCCACAGATGAAACGCACAGATGACATTCCGAAACCATGAGAATCTAGGGCATCTTTTGCTGCCTGAACCACTTCGGGATGGGATGATAATCCCAAATAATTATTGGCACAAAAATTTAAAACCTTTTCGCCGTTCACTATGATTTCTGCGTCTTGCGGTGAAGTGATGACCCGCTCTTTCTTGAAAATCCCGTTTTGTTCGATGGTATCTAATTCGTTTTGTAAGTGTGCTTGAATTTTTCCGTACATGATTTTATTTGTAATTTAATTGGTTTATTTTTAGTTTAAAATTGAGATTTTACAAATTTACCACTTTGATAGTCCCCCCAATGTAAACCAACACTTTTTTAGTCACCTTAAAGCCCATTTTTTCTATAGCATTTTGATAGTTTTCTATTTGCTGTGTATGTTTTGATAGGTGTGAACCTGTTTTATAATCTAATAAATAAACCTCATTATTGTTGGTAAGCACCATTCTGTCAGGTTTAACAATAGTCCCTGCTTTTTGAATTATGGTTTTTTCGTTTAAAATTTTATGTTCCGTCGAGAAAAATGATTCCAACGCATCATGATGAATAATTTCTTGGATCGTTTTTTTTACTTCTTCCTTTTGACTGGTTATAATCAATCCGTTTTCTATTGCTTTTATGAGTGCCAAATCTATATCATCTTTGGTTTTGATGAAGGATAAAATTTCATGGATAATGTTGCCATACTCAATTGCTTTTTGCTGTTTGGTATTCCACATTAAGCTTTCTCGTTGCGCAATTTTGATTTTATTAGGATTTAATACTGTCACTAGCTGCGGAATAGTTTCGGTTTCGTCAATTATTTCTTTGGTTTCCGATAATTTTTCGGGCGTGCCAAACCTATACTCCAATTTAGCTTCATTAAAATTTCCTTCGGCTTCAAGAAACTTAATGAAAAACGACGCCATATTGTTTGGGTATTGTTTTTCTTTATTTTGTGTTTGCATTGCTGAAATAATGTACAATTGTTCTTTGGCACGAGTTAAAGCAACATACAATACATTGATGTCGTCGAGCAATTCCTCCTGTTTTTTTTGATTGTAAACCAATGTAGCGTCTGTGCCATAATTTGAAACATTACTGTTTTTATCGACCAAAACTTTGGGTAAACCAAATTGTTCTTCATCGGCGTCAAGCCAAATTTTTTCTCTAGGTTCACGGCTATAATTTTCATCAGCAAAAGGGAAAATCACGACTTGAAACTCTAATCCTTTTGATTTGTGAATGGTCATAATCCGAACGGCATCATTACCTTCCGGCGATGGAATGCTTAATTTTTCTGAATTGTTATCCCAATAATAGAGAAAATCAGCAATTCCTGCTTGCTTTTTCAAATCGTGTTCGAGCACCAAATCCAAAAAAAACTGTACGTAAGCATTTCGTTTTTTTACTGGAATAATCTTTGAAATAATAATTTCTGTAGCTTCATACAAAGACTTTCGTCGTATGTTGTCAAAAGAAAAATCGATGTCATAGTGCGTTAACCAAATTTGAAAATCTACTTCATTACTGTGCTTCATTCCCGCTGCAATAAAATCGTGAATTGCAAGTTTATCTTGTTGTAAAGCTATGTAATACAAGTAATTTGCTTTCGATTGGAGGTCATTATTTTTTTTTAGATAGCTTAAAATAGCAATAATGCATTGTACTTCTGACGAGGCACCCAGCAACAAGCTTTCTGAAGATAAAATTGGGATTTCGTTTTGCGTTAAATAATTGGCAACTTTTATTCCCTGTGCTTTTTTTCGGGTTAAGATTACAATGTCTGTGTTCTTAAATCCGATTTGCTTTATTTTTTGAATAGTTTTTAAGGTTGTTTCAAGAAAAAATTCCTCTTTGGTCAGATTTTCTTCGTTTGAAGTTTCGGTGGCAAACTCTATTTTACCCCCTTTTGCAATAAAAGAGATGTTGACATAACCTCCTTTTTGATTGTTTTCTAGTTGATGACTGTGATTTTTGTACAAATCTTTATAATCTTCATTCAAAAATTCTGTAGATAAAAAGCCAAATAACGCATTATTAAATGCAATTATTTCAGAATAACTTCTCCAATTAGTATCTAACGAAAACAGTTTTTTATCCGGATTATTAAACGGATTTTTGTCTTTGCTCAAGGCAATAAATTGTTCTGCTTTGCCGCCGCGCCAACCGTAAATAGACTGTTTGGGATCGCCAACAATCATAAGCGAACCTTGTTCACCTAACAAATCTTCGCTTGAAAGTGAATTGTCAATCAACGGAATCAGATTCTGCCATTGCATTTCTGATGTGTCCTGAAATTCGTCAATAAAGAAATGTTTGTATTTTTCACCCAATCGCTCGTAAATAAATGGCGCAGGCTGATTTTGAATTTGGTCGAATATCAATTTATTAAACTCTGAAATAGACAAAATTCCTTGTTCTTTCTGAATTTTAATCAATTCGTTGCTGACAGTATTAAGCAAAGAAAGGGGCGTGATATTTTTTAAAAAAGCCTCATAAAAATTTATTTTTTGATGAATTTTATAAACAGATTCTAAAATAATTAATAATTCAGGAATCAGCTTTTCAATACTTTCTTTATCAAACGAGGTCTTGTTTATTTTAATATCTTCAAAAACATGATAAGTCTTATTTTTTGGATTGAATTTTCCATTTGCGAAGTTTCTCAAGTGATTAGGAAAATGTCCAGCCGAAAATGATTTTTCATCAATGCCTTTATCCTGAATGAGTTTCAAAGCGTTATTTGCTAAACCACAACTTTCGGGCTTCAAATCCTCACAAAGTTTTTTTAGTTTGTCTTTGATTTGTATAAAGTCTTGTATTTTTTTGTTTTGAAAATGGGTTATTTCTTCACGATTGTTTTCGTTTAAAATCATTCTTCCTGTTTCCATAATATCAAGCGAAACATCCCACGATTTGTCATCGTCTGTTTTCTCCATTGTAAAATCTACCAACAACTTGGTGAGTTGTTCATCGTTTCCAGCTTCAGCAATGATGGCATCTACGGCTTCGGTCAATAAGTTTTCGGTGTCGAGCGAAACTTCAAAAGTAATGGGCAAATTCAAGTCATGTGCAAAAGCACGTATCACTTTGTAAGTGAATTTATCAATGGTGGAAATGTCAAAAGCGGCATAATTGTGAATCAAATTCTTAATAATACTTTTGGCTTTCTCACCAATAGTGTTCAAACTTAATCCGGTTTCTATTTGAATATCAAGCATTAACTGCATTGCTTTTTCGCTGGGACTACTCTTCGAAAATTCAGACAAACTTTCCACAACACGACTTTTCATCTCATGCACCGCTTTGTTTGTAAACGTAATAGCTAGAATATTGCGATACGCATCGGGCTTTTTTGATAAAAAAATAATTTTTAAATATTCTTTTACTAATGTATAGGTTTTCCCCGAACCTGCCGAAGCGTCATAGATGGAGAAAGCTGGTTTTTGCATATTATTTTCCGTAGATTTTTTAATTTTTATTAATCAAGTAAACAAAATTTAACTTAATTTCTTCCCCATAATATTCAACCTCAAATTCATCAATTTTAACGGCACCTATTTTTTCGATAGCTTTTTGTGAACGAATATTATAGGCTCCAATATGAAAATACACTTTATCCACAAACTGAAAAGCATAATCTAACATAAGTTTTTTCAGTACTTTGTTGTATTCTTTGCCCCAAAATTTTTCCCCAATAAAAGTGTATCCTATTAAAACAGAATTGTCAGTTTCAATGTAATCATAAAAACGACTGGAACCAAGCACTTCATTGGTATTTGAATCCAAAATTAAAAAAGCACCTTTTGAGTCGATAGCACCTTTAAAATAGGTTGTAAAATTTTCAAGTTTATATCGATTAGGATTGGGATGCTGTTCCCAAATTTTGGAATCTGAAGCAACTTCAAACAGTTTGTCAAAATGAGTCTTAAGAAGAGGTATTAATTGTATTTTTTCATTTTTTAAATCGTTTGGCTGAAGATTAAAATTCATTTTGGTTGAAGATTTATTTTTTTAATGGAATTATATAAAAATAGTATTTCATTATACAAAGTTAAATGTATAAATTTGAATTTAATTTTCAGTAACTAAAACAAAAAATAATATGGCTTTCGACTTACCAGCTTTACCTTATGCATACGATGCATTAGAACCCAATATTGATGCTAGAACTATGGAAATTCATCATACAAAGCATCACAATGCCTACACTACCAATTTGAATGCGGCTGTGGCAGGAACTGATTTAGAAGGATTGTCAATAGAAAATATTTTGATAAATCTAGATATGAAAAGTGCAGCCGTTAGAAATAATGGTGGCGGATTTTATAATCACAATTTATTTTGGAGAGTGATGTCGCCAACAGGCGGTGGCAAACCATCGGGAGAACTTGCCGATGCTATTGATGCAGCTTTTGGAAACTTTGACGAATTTAAAGCGCGTTTTGCTAAAGCTGGTGTCACGCAATTTGGTTCAGGTTGGGCATGGTTATGTTTAAAAGATGGTAAGCTAGAAGTTTGTGGAACGCCAAATCAGGACAATCCCTTAATGCCCGGAGTGGGCTGCGGTGGAACGCCTATTTTAGGAATGGATGTTTGGGAACATGCGTACTATTTAAATTATCAAAATCGTCGTCCAGACTATATCGAGGCTTTTTTTAATGTGATTAACTGGACGGAAGTAGCGAGGCTTTACGCTGTTGAAAAATAAAAGAAATAGTATATTATGTAAAACCGATTGTGAAAGCAGTCGGTTTTTTTTGTTTCTTAAAGGTATAAAAATAAACAGGCGGAATCTCTTCCACCTGTTTGCCCCAAATCTACCATAAACTTAACCTACTAAATACTATGGTACGCCAAAATTAATCACAACTTGTTAAAAAACAAGTTTTTTTGTTAAAAATATATTGGGATGATACTCAAATGAGAGTGAAATGTCAAATTTTTGATGATATTAAGATTTTAAAAAATAAAAAGGGTGAAAATTTCTTCTCACCCTTTTTGCCCCAAATCTACCATAAACTTAACCTACTAATGCTATGGTGAAACAAATATAGTAGGTGATAGAATGTTAAAAAAAATAATATAGATGAACTACATCAAAAGTCGTTAAAGTTGAGAAAGTGCTGTTTTGAGAAGTTTTTGAAACAAGAAGAAAATAAAAAAGGTGAAAATTTCTTTTCACCCTTTTTGCCCCAAATCTACCATAAACTTAACCTACTAATGCTATGGTGATACAAATATAAAAGGACTGGTATTGAGCAAACAAATAATTTAGATGAACTACTTTAAAAGTCGTTTAAATTCAACAAATGTTAATTTTTTAGTAAGCCCGAGCATTTTTACCTTCATAAAAATTCATAAAAGCTTTGTTGGCGACACGATTTCCACCTGCAGTTGGATAGTCTCCGGTAAAATACCAATCTCCTAAATTTTTTGAACAGGCAAGATGTAAATTGTCTACCGTTTGGAAGATGATTTTTACATCAGCATTAATATCTTCAGACGTCAATAATTGCGCAATTTTATCTGAAATCTCCTGATCTGTAAATGGTTTGTAGATTTCTGTTACATAATTAATTACATCACTATCTTTATAATTAGCCTGTGCTTTGCATTTGTCATAAACATCATCCACAATGTGGTATAAATCGCGCTCTTTTAACAGGGCTAAAGTTGCCTGAAAAGCTACTAATCCCTCGAGTTTTGCCATGTCGATACCATAACAATCAGGAAATCGAATTTGTGGTGCTGATGAAACAACAACAATACGTTTTGGATGTAATCTGTCCATCATTTTGATGATTGACATTTTCAAAGTTGTTCCTCGAACGATACTGTCATCAATAATTACCAAATTATCTGTGGGTTTAATTACACCATACGTTACATCATAAACGTGAGCTACCAAATCATCACGACTACTGTCTTCAGTAATAAACGTTCTTAATTTAGCATCTTTAATAGCAATTTTTTCGGTTCTGATTTTAACCGAAAGGATTTCTTCGAGTTTTTCTTTGGTCAGCGTTTTTCGATTATCTAAAATAAATTGATTTTTTCGTTGATTCAAAAAATCATTCGCAGCTTCTACCATTCCGTAAAAAGAAGTTTCTGCGGTGTTTGGAATATAAGAAAAAACAGAATTATCAGTATCATTATTAATAGCCTCCAAAACTGCAGGAAGAATTAATTTTCCTAATTGTTTTCGTTCTTGATAAATTTCGGCATCACTACCTCGGGAAAAATAAATCCGCTCAAACGAACAGGCTTTTTTAAGCGTCGGTGTAATAATTTCTTCTTGGGTAGTCAGTCCGTTTTTCTTGATAATTAAAGCATGACCTGGTTGCAGTTCCTTTACATCTTCAAAAGCCACGTTAAATACCGTCTGAATTACGGGTCTTTCCGAGGCAACAGCAACAATTTCGTCATCCTCATAAAAATAAGTTGGGCGAATTCCTGCAGGATCACGTAAAACGAAAGCGTCACCATGTCCTAGTAATCCCGCCATAGCAAAACCGCCGTCCCAGCCCCGTGAAGCTTTTACCAATATTTTTGCTATGTCTAATTTTTCAGCTATAACCGTAGAAGCCTCTCTTTTTGACAAACCATTATTTTTACATTCTTGGTACAAATCTGTAACGGCAACATCAAGGAAATGTCCAATTTTTTCCATCACAGTAACGGTATCCGCCATTTCTTTTGGATGTTGCCCTAACTCTACCAAACTATTGAAAAGCTCTGTAACATTGGTCATATTGAAATTTCCAGCCAATATCAAATTACGGTGCATCCAATTGTTTTGACGCAAAAACGGATGAACACTTTCCAAACTATTTTTACCAAAAGTTCCGTAACGAACGTGTCCCAAAAACAATTCTCCAATATAGGGAATGTTTGCTTTCTGTAAATTAACATCATCCTGATATTCGGGATGCAATGTAAGTTCTTCGTTAATTCTCTCATTAATTTGGGCAAAAACATCCTGAATTGCCTGCGAATTGTTAGATCGAACTCTGCTAATGTATCTTTCTCCAGGTTCGACATCAAGTTTTATCGAGGCAAATCCGGCACCATCCTGACCGCGATTGTGTTGCTTTTCCATTAGCAGATACATTTTTTGTATGCCATAGAAAGCGGAACCGTATTTTTGTTTGTAGAATTCCAACGGTTTTTTTAATCGTAAAAGTGCTATTCCACATTCGTGTTTTATCGCGTCGCTCATTGTAGTTGTTGTGTTGTAATTAGTAGTTGTATAAAATAAAAATGCCCCGAAGATTCGAGGCATAAATTTATGATAATTCTATTTCAAATTGTGTTAAGGATTTGAATTGTTTTAGTCGCTCGTTAACTTCGTGTTTTGTCAAAGTCAGCATCCTTTCGGTTCCAAATTTCTCAACACAGAAGGAAGCTAAATTCGAGCCTTGTATAATTGCTGTTTTCATGGACTCAAAGGAAACATCACCCTGTTGTGTAATGAATCCTGCGAAACCACCAGCAAAAGTATCGCCTGCACCAGTTGGATCAAATACATCTGCCAAAGGCAAAGCCGGAGCAAAGAAGATTTCGTGGTCATGGAAAATCAACGCGCCGTGTTCTCCTTTTTTAATTACAACATATTTTGGTCCCATTGTATGGATTTTAGCTGCAGCCTTTACCAAAGAATATTCTCCAGATAACTGACGCGCTTCTTCATCATTAATTGTAATTACGTCAACACGTTTTATTACGTCTAATAATTCAGGTAAGGCACAATCCATCCAAAAATTCATTGTATCAAGGATAACCAACTTTGGTGTTGAAGTCATTTGGTTTAAAACTCCGGTTTGTACAAATGGGTGTAAGTTTCCTAACATCACAACATCAGCATTTTTGAAATTTTCAGGAACAACTGGATTGAAATCAGCCAACACATTTAATTCTGTAGCCAATGTATCTCTCGAGTTCATATCGTTATGGTAACGACCGCTCCAGAAGAAGGTTTTCCCACCTTTAACCACTTCAAGTCCAGAAATATCTATATTTCTTGAAGTCAATAAATCTAAATATTCCTGTGGAAAATCATCCCCAACAACTGAAACAATTGCTGATTGCAGGTTAAAATGCGAAGCCGAAAGCCCGATAAACGTTCCTGCTCCACCTAAAATTTTATCTGTTTTTCCGAAAGGTGTTTCGATAGCGTCAAAAGCAACCGTTCCTACTATTAAAAGTTTGTTCATTGAATTGTCATTGCGAGATTTTGAAGCAATCTCAAATTAAAGGCGCAAAGATAAGTTTTAAGTTTCATTGTTGCAAAGGTTGTGAGTTGCAAAGTTTTCATAAAAGTTTTGGGGGTTCTCATAGTCATGTTTTGTCGTCACGCGGGATTAATTTTGCCATCATGACACAAACAATTTTCTATATATTTGATGGGATTAATTTAAACATTATAAGAAATTATGGCATATTTTAAAAAAGACATTGAAGTTGAAATTAAAGACTCTTTAAAATCTATAGAGACACTTTACAAGAAAAATTTTATTAATTATGTAGGTAAAACAGCTGATACAAAAGAATATTATTCTGAAATTATTGCTTCTGAACTATTGAACAAGATTAATTTTTTTGATAATATAGTATCAATTAAACGAGAAAGCAAAGGCAAATCTTATTTGACAAAAAGTCATCACGATGGCACGTTTTCTATAAACGAAAAATCTAATAGGCACGAAGAAAAATATGCTAAAAAATTATTTGATGAGAAAAATAATTACAATTCATTTGGAAAAATAATTGATTTTCAAGTTCCTTTAAAAGATAAACAAAATGACAAAGCGGGTAAAATTGATTTGATGTCTCTTAATGAAAACACTTCAACATTATATCTTATAGAACTTAAGTTTGGAAATAATAGCGAAACTTTATTGAGAGCTATTTTGGAAGCGTATACTTATTATAAAATAATTAGTAAAGATAAATTGAAAAATGATTTCGGATTAAAAGAAATAAAAAACATAAAACCAGCAGTAATGGTAGTTTGTTCCGATTGTAAGTCATTTAAAGAACTTGAAGACATTAAAAACAGGCCTGAATTATTAAAATTGGCTAAAAAATTAAATATGACTTTCTTTAAAAGTAATGCTCAAGCCACTTTTGAAATTATTAGTCCCGAAAACCTATGAACCTGACCATCCACAGAGGCACTAACGAAATAGGCGGTTCTTGCATTGAAATCCAATCAGGCGATAGCAGAATATTGCTTGATTTTGGCATGCCTTTATTAAATACCAATGGAAAGGCTTTCAACTTTCGAGAATTTCAAAAATTATCTGTAACTGAACTGATAAATAAAAGTGTTCTGCCGAATGTTAAAGATGCCTATTCTGAAAATTCAAAAATAGATGGTTTGATAATTTCACATTCTCACGGTGACCATTATGGATTGATGCACTATTTGAATAAAGATATACCTATTTGGATTGGGGAAGCAACCCACGAAATTTTAAAATTGAATAACATCTTTCTGAATCAGGAAAACAAAATTGAAAACCCATATTATTTTGAACGATGGAAAAAATTTCAAATAGGCGATTTTACGATTACTCCGTATTGGAACGATCATTCAGCCTTTGATGCTTATTCTTTTTTGATAGAAGCAAATGGCAAAAAACTATTTTATTCAGGCGATTTCAGGTCGCACGGACGCAAAAAAGAAGTGTACAAACATTTTATTGAAAACCCTCCAAAA
>NZ_JANXUG010000004.1 GCF_025352015.1 Flavobacterium sp. | reverse complement strand
AAGCCTTCTATAATTTTATATAATCGAGATTTCTCTTCTTGATTTAATTCCGATATTTGTGCTAAAATGGTATCTTTCATAAAACAAAGATAATAAATATATTCTTTAGACTAAAGCCTTTTTTAATTGTTTAAACTCCCCAATGTTTTATGGATTTTGCGCTTATGGTGGGATTGCACTAATGATTTGTCTCCCGAAATTACGCTAATGTTTCCGTCAATTTCCATCATGGCAAGTTTAACTTCCTTCAAATGCTCTACGCCATGTTCTCTTACGACTTCCTCCAGTTCTTGTGAAGTAATCTCTAATTTCGCCAAAGTTTTAAATTCGATAATACCGTCGTGAATTAATATTTCGGGTTTATCTTGTACCAATTGCGTAATAAATGTGGATCGGTACATGATTTTTTTCAAAATAAAATTTAGTACAAATAAGACTAAAGCCGCTACTAAACCACCCTGAAGAGTGGAATTGCTTCCTACCATAGCATTTTGCACCGCATTACTAATCAGTAAAATTAAAATAATATCAGCAGTGTTCAATTGCGATAATTCTTTTTTACCAAACACTCGCAAAGCGATTATCATAAAAAAATACACTGCGCCGCTTCTGATTATTATGTCGAGATAAGTATTCATTTCTTGATTAAAAATTTATTTTTTTATTAGATGTTAAGGTGATTGTTTAAATTATAAACAGTTCGGATAATAATCTTCTATATAACAATAGTTATCGATGTATTGCTTCAAATACCTATAATAATTACTAATGTGATAAGAACAAATAAAATTAGTAAAGGTCTATTTTTTACGAATTACTTTTAAAATCAAAAACCACAAATTCTCGAAATATAAGATTGTTATTTATTCGTGAATTTGTGGCTTAAGATGAACTAATTATACTTTTAACTAGTAGGTTTTTTTGCTTTTTTAACGGTAACGGTCAATTCTTGATCTGTTTCGTCTAAATCCATATAAATTTCATCACCCGAACCAATTTTAGAGGTAATAATTTCTTCCGCTAAAGCATCTTCAACATATTTTTGGATGGCTCTTTTTAGTGGTCGAGCACCAAATTGCTTATCAAAACCTTTTTCAGCAATAAATGCTTTTGCAGTATCCGATAAATTAAGTTTATAACCTAATTCTTCAACTCTTCCATATAATTTTTTCAATTCAATTTCGATAATTAAATCAATATCATGTTTTTCCAACGGATTGAATACAATTACATCGTCAATCCTGTTAAGAAATTCTGGAGCAAAAGTTTTCTTTAAAGCATTTTCAATGACACTTTTTGAATTGTCATCGGCTTGTGCTATTTTGGCTGCGGTTCCAAAACCAACGCCTTGACCAAAATCTTTCAATTGACGGGCGCCAACGTTGGAAGTCATGATGATAATCGTATTTTTAAAATCGATTTTGCGACCTAAACTATCGGTGAGATAGCCATCGTCCAATACTTGCAACATCATATTAAAAACATCTGGATGCGCTTTTTCTATTTCATCTAATAGCACAACGCAATAAGGTTTTCTTCTTACTTTTTCGGTCAATTGCCCACCTTCTTCATAACCAACATATCCCGGAGGAGCACCAATTAAGCGTGAGATAGCAAATTTTTCCATGTATTCGCTCATGTCAATTCTAATTAATGCATCCTCGGAATCAAATAATTCTTTTGCTAATACTTTTGCTAATTGTGTTTTTCCAACTCCAGTTTGCCCCAAGAAAATAAAAGAACCAATTGGTCGGTTCGGATCTTTCAATCCTGCACGATTTCTTTGTATGGAACGCGCAATTTTCAGCACAGCTTCGTTTTGTCCGATCACTTTATTTTGAATTAGCTGTGGCAAATGAGCCAATTTATTACTTTCGGTTTGCGCAATACGATTTACCGGAATTCCAGTCATCATTGAAACTACGTCGGCAACATTGTCTTCGGTAACTCGAATACGATTTGTTTTAGCATCTTCTTCCCATTGTGCTTGCGCTATACTTAAATCTTTTTCTAAACGTTTTTCATCATCACGAAGTTTGGCTGCTTCTTCATATTTTTGCTTCTTAACAACAGAGTTTTTTAAGTCGCGCACTTCTTCTAATTGACGTTCCAATTCAAGAATTTGTTTTGGAACATCAATATTTGTAATGTGAACTCTTGAGCCAGCTTCATCCAAAGCATCAATAGCTTTGTCAGGAAGAAATCGTTCGGACATGTATCTATTTGTTAGTTTTACACATGCTTCAATGGCTTCGTCAGTGTAAATTACGTTATGATGGTCTTCGTATTTGTTTTTGATATTGTTCAAAATAGTAATCGTTTCTTCTACCGAAGTAGGTTCTACAATTACTTTTTGGAAACGTCTTTCCAAAGCACCATCTTTCTCTATATATTGTCTGTATTCGTCCAGCGTTGTGGCACCAATACACTGTATTTCACCCCTTGCCAACGCTGGTTTAAACATATTGGAAGCATCAAGCGAACCTGTTGCGCCACCTGCTCCAACAATGGTATGAATTTCATCAATAAAAAGAATAATATCATCATTTTTCTCCAACTCGTTCATCACGGCTTTCATTCTTTCCTCAAATTGACCTCGGTATTTTGTTCCTGCCACTAAAGAAGCTAAATCAAGCGTAACCACTCTTTTTCCGAAAAGAATTCTTGAAACTTTCTTTTGAATAATCCGCAACGCTAAACCTTCGGCAATGGCAGATTTACCAACACCTGGCTCACCAATTAATAACGGATTGTTTTTCTTTCTTCGACTCAAAATTTGAGAAACACGTTCGATTTCTTTTTCACGCCCTACTACTGGATCGAGCTTTCCTTCTTCGGCCATTTCAGTTAAATCTCGACCAAAGTTATCTAAAACAGGAGTTTTGGATTTTTTATTAGTCTTATTTGCCGGATTATTAAAACTGCCTTCTTTCAAACTGTCATCTTGACCTGAATCGTCATTATAAGATTCGTTTGTTGGTAAATTATCGTTAAAATCTTCTTCGCTTGGTGTCATATTCAAATATTGTTCTTTAACTACGTTATAATCTATTTTTAGTCGATGCAGTAGTTTGGTTGTTGGATCATTTTCATTCCTTAATATACACAATAATAAATGTGCTGTGCTTATCGACGTGCTTTGAAAAACTTTGGCTTCAAGAAAAGTAGTTTTCAGCGCGCGTTCCGCTTGACGAGTCAAGTGTAGGTTCTTTTTTTCGTTACTAATTTCAACATTTGGACTGGCTGGACTTAATACTTCAACCTTCTTTCGCAAATGTTCCAAATCAATAGCAAGATTATTAAGAATGGTAATTGCTTTACCATTTCCGTCTCTTAAAATTCCAAGCATTAAATGCTCTGTCCCAATGAAATCGTGACCCAATCGCAAAGCTTCTTCCTTGCTGTACGTAATCACATCTTTAACTCTTGGTGAAAAATTATCATCCATAAATATATAATTGGTAGCGTAAATTTAGTTATTATCAAGCTTTATCACAAAAATCATTCCTGCTAAATGTACTGTCAGCTAATTGACAAAAAAAAAGTCAATAATGAAAGTAATGATGCCGATAATTTATCAACCAAAAAAAGGGTTGTTTTTGTTAATAAATCATTGAAATTTGCGATTGAAAAAGTCTTGTAATTTTGCCAAATGACTTACATTAGCACGTTTTGAATCGAAAGTACTTTTTTATTAAATAATTTATACAAATATGTCTGACGGAGAAAGGTTAATCCCTATTAATATAGAAGATGAAATGAAATCAGCTTACATCGATTATTCGATGTCAGTTATTGTCTCAAGAGCCTTGCCTGATGTGCGCGATGGTCTAAAACCAGTACATCGAAGAGTGTTATATGGCATGTATGATTTAGGTGTAACTTCAAAATCTGCTCACAAAAAATCTGCAAGAATTGTTGGAGAAGTTTTAGGAAAGTATCACCCGCACGGGGATACGTCAGTGTATGATGCTATGGTTCGTATGGCTCAAGAATGGAGTTTACGTTATTTATTAGTGGATGGACAAGGGAATTTTGGTTCTGTTGATGGCGATAGTCCGGCAGCTATGCGGTATACTGAAGCAAGAATGAAGAAGATTTCGGAAGAAATCATGGCCGATATCGAAAAAGAAACGGTTGATTTTCAATTAAATTTTGATGATACCTTGTACGAGCCAACAGTAATGCCTACGCGTGTTCCTACCTTACTAATAAACGGAGCGACAGGAATTGCTGTAGGTATGGCAACCAATATGCCACCTCATAATTTGACCGAAGTTATTAACGGAACATTAGCTTATCTTGATAATAACGATATTGAAATAGATGAATTAATCACTCATATTAAAGCACCAGATTTTCCAACTGGCGGAACCATTTATGGTATGGAAGGAGTTCGTGAAGCTTTCAAAACTGGTCGTGGCCGAATAGTTATGCGTGCCAAAGTGAATTTTGAAGAAGTGGACGGACGCGAATCTATCATTGTTACTGAAATTCCGTATCAGGTTAACAAAGCAGACATGATTAAAAGAACTGCTGATTTAGTTAATGAAAAGAAAATAGAAGGCATTGCCAATATTCGTGATGAATCAGATAGAAATGGTATGCGTATCGTTTATATTTTGAAGCGAGATGCAACTCCAAATGTTGTTTTGAATACGTTGTATAAATTCACACAACTCCAATCTTCATTCAGTGTCAACAATATTGCATTAGTAAAAGGTCGTCCGCAAATGTTGAATCTAAAAGATATGATTCATTATTTTATAGAACACCGTCATGATGTAGTGGTTAGAAGAACCCAATTTGAATTGCGTAAAGCCGAAGAAAGAGCCCATATTCTCGAAGGATTAATTATTGCTTCTGATAATATTGACGAAGTAATAGCCTTGATTCGTGGTTCTAAAAATACTGAAGAAGCAAGAGAAAAATTAATCGAAAGATTTAATTTATCTGATATTCAATCTCGTGCTATTGTTGAAATGCGTTTGCGTCAGTTGACAGGTCTTGAGCAAGACAAATTAAGAGCTGAATACGAAGAATTGATGAAATTGATTGAGCATTTAAAAGCTTTACTAGCTGATGTAAATTTAAGAACTACGTTAATCAAAGAAGAGTTGATTGAAATTAGAGACAAATACGGTGACGAACGACGTTCTCTTATTGAATTTTCTGGTGGCGATGTAAGTATTGAAGATTTAATTGCTGATGAAAATGTAGTTATTACGATTTCGCACGCTGGCTATATCAAACGTACGAATTTAACCGAATACAAAACACAAAATAGAGGAGGAGTTGGGCAAAAAAGTGCTGGAACAAGAGATCAAGATTTCTTGGAACACATGTATGTTGCCACAAACCATCAATACATGATGTTCTTTACCCAAAAAGGAAAATGTTTCTGGATGCGTGTGTATGAAATTCCAGAAGGAAGCAAAACTGCCAAAGGAAGAGCCTTGCAAAACCTTATCAATATCGAATCTGATGATAAAGTGAAAGCATTTATTTGCACACAAGATTTAAAAGACAAAGAGTATACCTTGAGCCATAACTTAATCATGGTTACCAAAAAAGGTCAGGTTAAGAAAACATCATTAGACAAATATTCAAAACCACGTGTTAACGGTGTTGCTGCCATTACTATAAAAGATGGTGATGAATTATTAGGTGCTAAATTAACCAATGGCGAAAGTCAAGTTTTAATTGCTGGACGTTCGGGGAAAATGGTTCGATTTGAAGAATACAAAACCAGACCAATGGGTAGAACAGCCTCTGGAGTAAGAGGAATTACCTTAAAAGATGAATCTGACGAAGTAATTGGTATTGTGACAGTTGATAAAGAAAATGTAAACGACACTCAAATTCTTGTGGTCACCGAAAACGGATACGGTAAACGAACAAAACTAGTAGACGATGATGGCGAAGATGTTTACCGAATTACAAACCGCGGTGGAAAAGGAGTTAAAACGCTGAATATAACCGAAAAAACAGGATCCTTAATTGCTATTAACAATGTTACCGATGCTGATGATTTAATGATTATCAATAAATCGGGATTAACCATTAGAATGGCGGTTGAAGATTTAAGAGTAATGGGAAGAGCGACCCAGGGCGTGAAACTTATTAACATCAAAGGAACCGACTCTATCGCAGCGGTGACAAAAGTTATGAAAGACGATGTTGTAGAAGTTTTAGTCGACGAAGATGGAAACATTATCGAAGGTGAAGTAATTGAAAGAGTTAAACCTGTTATGGAAATACCAGAGGATGATAGTCCTACAGAAGACGACGAAGACGACGATGATATAGTTGACAACGATGATGCCGAAGACGATTCTGACGATGAAGAGTAAAAACTAAAAATCACGAATTAAAAATTTTAATTCGTGATTTTATTTATAAATTTTAAATAATAATAGTATGAAAATAAAACACATTATACTTGCTTCGGCAGTACTGGTTACCCTATCCGCTTTCGCGCAGAAGGATGAGTTAAAAGCATTAAAGAAAATTTATGATAAAGATGAAGCTAGTGCAAAAGATTTAGATGAATACAAGGAATTAATAAACAAAACGGAACCTTTAATTTTAAGTTCAAACGAATCCGACAAGGTTTATTTCGATTTTTACAAGGCATCAATTCCATTTCTTGAAATGACGATTGATTTAAAAAAGCCTGAAAACCTGAAAAATCCAACTGCAATTTTTAAATATTTCAATCCAACGGTCATTTCAGCAATGTCCACAAGTTTTGAACAAGTGCTAAATTTTGAAAAAAAATCAGGTAAAAAAGTTTTAACTGATGATATAAATGAAGCTGTACCACAAGTAAAACCGCTACTTATTAATTATGCCGTAAGTTTAACAGATGCCAAAAAATTCAAAGAAGCGACCAATGTTTTATATTCCGTTTATCAATTAGATAAAAAAGATGTAGATAAATTGTTTTATGCTGCCAGTTATGCCGTTAATGCTTTAGATTATGACAAAGCGTTAGAATATTACAATCAGTTGAAAGCATTGAATTATTCGGGTGAAGGAACGGTTTATTGGGCAACCAATAAAGCCTCAAAAAAGGAAGAAACTTTCAGCAGTAAAACCGAAAGAGACCTTTTTATAAAAACGGGCACACACGAAAAACCAAGAGATGAAAAGTTAGAATCCAAAAGAGGTGAAATTTATAAAAACATCGCTTTAATATTTGTTCAAAAAGGAAAAATAGATGAAGCAAAAGCCGCAGTTGCCGAAGCAAAAAAAGAAAACCCAAATGATACCTCATTAATACTCACCGAAGCCGATTTGTATTTGAAAGTAAACGATTATGACACTTATACAAAACTGGTCAATGAAGCATTAGCTAAAGAACCCAACAACGCTGATTTAGTTTATAATTTAGGGGTTATTAGTGGGAATGCAAATAAACTTGCTGAAGCCGATAAATATTATAGAAGAACCCTCCAAATAGATCCTAATTATTTTAATGCCAATCTGAATTTGGCCGAATTAATTTTAAGAGCTGATGAAAAATTAGTTAAAGAAATGAATAAATTAGGCACATCCGAAAAAGATAATAAGCGTTACGCAATAATTAAAGCAGAAAGAGAAAATAATTTCAGATTAGCATTACCTTTTTTAGAAAAAGCAGTTGAACTTAAAAGTGATAATATACCGGCAAAAAAAACATTGTTGAGCGTATACAACGCACTCGAAATGACCGACAAATATAAAGCACTAAAAGCAAAAATGTAATTGGTTTAATTAAAATTTAATACAATAAAAAAGTCCCGGTATGAAATCGGGACTTTTTGTTTTCTAAACTAACCAAATTTATATAGAAACATAATTATGCAACACCATTTTCTTGAGTACTAACTTTTTTCAAGAAAGATCTGATCAATACACTGTTAGTGTTAATGCCAGAATTAATTAATTGTTTTTTGCTAAATGTTCCGTTTGAAGTATAATTTGAAGTTTTTTTAGAACCCATAAACCAAACTGCAAAATCCATTGAGCTAGATGCAACAGCATTATCTGTAGTGATAGTAGTTGTAGCAACTTTAGAAACCGAAACTTGAGATGAAGTAGTTACCGCAACACTATTAGTATTAGATTGAGCAAACGATACTGCTGACGATAACATTAATAAAGCACAAATAACAAACAATCTAACGTTAGTTACATTTCCTTGAGTTGATGTTTTATTAATTGTTGTCATAGTAGTAGGTTTGTTTCTTATTACTTGACCAAAACTACTGCAACAGCCTACTTAATGAAAATATTTACGGTAACTAACCTCAAAACTCGTTTAAACGACAAAATCAATGAATACAATGGTTTTGAGCGTTTTTATTGTGCAGTTTGTCTATAAATTGCTAAAAAAACAGGTGTTTTATCGATAAAAAACCATAATTTTCTTTGAACTACATCATACTAACTATTATCATTAGCTCATTTGTATTGATAGTGATAAAATCTTAGTAAATTAGCATCATAATATTAAAGTCATTCAAAATGAAGGTCGACCAGAAAGGAAATACTACTACAATCAAGAATACAAATGGAAATTCAGCAGCGTTTTATCAAAAACTAAATCATGTTTACGCCAGTTATAAATCTCAAAACTTGATTATTGATTTATCTCAAGACAAGGCTTTAACAATGAATGATATTAAATTGTTTTTGGAAATGGTAAAGGTTCATACAAAATCAAAAAAATCATTGGTGCTTGTTACCGACTCAATAAATTTTAATGATGTTCCATCGCAAATTACCGTTGTTCCATCTCAACTCGAAGCTCATGACATCATTGAAATGGAAGAAATAGAACGCAATTTAGGATTTTAGTCTATAAATAATGAAATTAACAATATTGGGCTGTTATGCAGCAACACCTCGAACAATTACTAATCCAACATCGCAGGTATTAGAAATTAGAAACAGAATGTTCCTAATAGATTGTGGTGAAGGAACGCAAGTGCAGTTGCGAAAAAACAAACTTAAGTTTTTCAAAATCAATCATATTTTTATTTCCCATTTGCACGGTGATCATTTTTATGGATTAGTAGGTTTGATTTCTACTTTTATGTTGCTCAATCGCCAAACAGATTTACATGTTTATGGTCCAAAAGGCGTCAAAGAAATCGTATTATTACAACTGAAATTTTCAAATTCATTTACAGGGTATAAGTTGTTTTTCCGAGAATTGAGTTCGCACGAAAGTGAGATTATCTATGAAGATGAAAAAGTATTGGTAAAAACAATACCGTTAAAACACCGAATATATACCAATGGTTTTCTGTTTCAAGAAAAAATAGGTGATAGAAAACTAAATATTGTTGCAGTCAATAAACATAAAATTGAAACCTGCTATTTTCAAAAAATTAAAAACGGAATCGATATTACGCTCGATAATGGTTCTACTATTACAAATAACGAACTGACTTTTGATCCAGTTCAGCCTAAAAGTTATGCGTTTTGCAGTGACACGATGTATGATGAAAGCATAATTCCGATTATTTACAATTGTGATGCATTATATTATGAAACAACTTTTTTAGAATCAGAAGCTGATAAAGCCAAATCAACTATGCACAGCACAGCCAAACAAGCAGCAACAATTGCACTCAAAGCAAATGTTAAACAGTTAATTTTAGGACATTACAGCACCCGATATGCCAATATTAATTTGTTTCAACAAGAAGCAGAAATTATTTTTCCAAATGTGCTTCTCGCCGATGATGGAAAAGTTTTTGAATTGGATTAAATGCCAGTAACTCAACAAAAAACTCCATAAATTTGCAACAATATAACAACCAATGGAAGACCTAAGCAATTATAGAAAGTCCTACGAGAAAAGCCAGCTTTTGGAAGATACTATTCCAGAAGATCCAATAAATTTATTTCACAAATGGTTTCATGAAACCCAAGAATTTGGTGGAGTAGATGAGGTCAATGCTATGACAGTTGCTACCATTGGTATGGATGGTTTCCCAAAATCGAGAGTAGTATTGCTTAAAAAATACGATGAAGAAGGTTTCATTTTTTATACTAATTATAATTCCGAAAAAGGAAAAGCCATTGTGTACAATCCTCATATTTGTCTTTCATTCTTTTGGCATAATATGGAAAGACAGGTTATTATTAAAGGAATCGCAGAGAAAACTTCGGAAACAATTTCAGATAATTATTTCAACACAAGACCAGAAGGCAGTAAACTTGGCGCCATTGTTTCTGCTCAAAGCGAAGTAATACCATCTCGGGATTATTTGGATAATAAATTAAATGAGTTGGAATCAACTTATGAAGGTCAAGCAATTCTGCGCCCAAAAAATTGGGGAGGTTTTTTAGTAAAACCAATAGAAGTTGAATTTTGGCAAGGAAGACCCAATAGATTGCATGACAGAATTCGATACAAACTTCAGGATGATTTTAATTGGAAAATTGATCGGCTTTCTCCTTAAATTAATTTTAACCACTCACTTGAGTGGTTTTTCTTTTTTAAAACGTTTCAAAAATAAATATCGACGAATTACAATAAAGTAAGAAAAATATATTTTATATATATAAAATTATGTATTTCATCGATTTTATTTGTTACTTAAACGGTAAATGATGTAAAATTGTCTAACC
>NZ_JANXUG010000061.1 GCF_025352015.1 Flavobacterium sp. | reverse complement strand
AAAATAAAATGAAAAAAACAAAACACAGAACAAAAGTAGTTCTCAAAATAGCTGGCGTCATAGCGCTATTGGGAATAGTATTGTTATTAGCTTTGAGAAATACCATTTTAGAAAAAGTTATCCATCGCATTGATACTTCACTTTATAAAGATTATCAATGTCATTTTACCATCAAAAATGCCCAGTTTCAGGGGTTAAATACAATAATATTTCAGCATATATATTTGGTTCCAAATCAAGCTGATACCTTGGTTAGTATTGACGAAATGAAAACGAGTGTCAGTTTATGGAAACTTTTAGTGGGCGATATTCAACTCGGAAAACTAGAGATTAATAAAGGCTATATTCAATTGGTAAAAACCAAATACGGTAGCAATTTTGATGCGTTTCTTCGTTCCAAAAAAGACAATAAGAAAAATCAACAAGTTAATTATGCCCAACTTTTAAATCGCATCAGTTCAAAAATGATGGATTTAGTTCCAACAGACATGAGCGTGAAAGGTTTTGCTTTCAAAATTAACGACCAAGGAAATAAAGTTGATTTCAATTTTAATCAATTGGCTTTAGCCGATAAAAAACTCAACACGCTTATTTTAGTTACGTCTGATAATTTTTCACAACAATGGCGCATCAACGGTTTTGCTGATCCCCGATATAGAAAAGCCGATTTGCAATTTTTTAGCGCTCAAGGTGACGCGATTCGAATTCCGTATTTGAACAGAAAATTCAACCTGAAAACAGGTTTAAAATCCATACACTTCAATTTAGAAAATATTGCGATGAACAGTGGCGTATTGCACATTGATGGGTATTCCTCTATTCAAGATTTAATGGTCAACCATCCCAAAATTGCAGAGAAAGATGTAGTAGTCACAAACGCTCGTTTTGATTATCATTTTATTGTTGGCAAACGTTTTATGGCGCTTGATACTACATCAATGTTATGTTTGAACAGTACAAAATGTCTAATGCGCATTTCTTATACCAACGAGAAAGACAAAGTCTATGCGCTCCAATTGAACATTCCAAAAATGAAAGCTCAAGATTTTATCTCCTCTTTGCCTATGGGATTATTTCGCCATTTTGAGGGTATGCAAGCACAAGGAAATTTCAGTTATGTACTTAACTTCGAATTCAATAATCACAAACCAAAAGCCCTTATTTTTGAAAGCAAACTTAAACCTCAAAATTTAAAAATCACTAAATATGGCGAAGCCAATTTAAACAAAATCAATGGCGAATTTGTTTATCGGGCTAATGACAAGGGTATTTTTCAACGCCCAATTTTAGTAGGTTTCGGGAATAAAAATTATACACCGTTAAACGAAATGTCGCCATTTTTACAAAAATGCGTCTTGACTAGCGAAGATCCCTCATTCATGACACATCGGGGTTTTATCAATGAAGCTTTTAAAGAATCGATAACTAAAAATATCAAAACCAAGAAATTCTCGCGTGGCGCAAGTACCATCAGCATGCAATTGGTAAAAAATGTTTTCCTAACGCGTGAAAAAACATTGTCGAGAAAACTTGAAGAAATCCTCTTGGTTTACATTTTAGAAAACAATCATATCAGCACCAAAACACGCATGCTCGAAGTATATTTTAACATCATCGAATGGGGACCAAACATTTACGGTATCAGCGAAGCATCTCATTTTTACTTTCAAAAGCCGCCGGGTGATTTGAATGTAAATGAATGTTTGTTTTTGGCAACAATCATACCAAATCCGAAAGGTTTTATGTATCGTTTTGATGCAAATAATAGATTGAAACTTGGACCAAAACAACAAGAAAAATTCTTAACAAATCTTATGTTTCGCAGAAATTTATTGACTTCAACCGATACAATTGGCAATTTCCCTTTAGCTATTTCTGGAGCTGCGCAATCTTTTTTAAAACAAAAAGCAAGGACTAAAGTAATTGATAGCCACGATACTAATGATTTTGAATTTTAAAAAAATAAGATTTTAACCGTTTTTAATAGCTTAAAATGTTATTTTAGTACAAATTTTTTAAAACGAATTGTATGAAATACCTTTTTTATTGTCTGGGATTTATTTCCACAATTGCCTCCGCACAAAAACCCATTTTTACCACTGCCAAGGTCAAAGCAGCAACCGTTTATTTTAATGCTGCCGAATTATCGCAAACTACCGCCTTAAATCTTCCGGTGGGAACAAGTGAAATTGTGATTAAAAACGTTGCCGATTATTTGAACGAAAGCACCATGCAGATTGGCGCTCCTAATTCGGTTACCGTTTTATCGGTGCAGTTTACACAAAATTATATTTCAGAATATGAAATTGATGAAACCAATCCGATGATTAAAAAAGTACGCGACAGTATTACTTCGACCGAAAAAGAAATCAAGAAAGTGCAAATTGAAACCTATTCTAACCAACAAACAATAGCACTTTTAGATGCCAATCAGAATGTAGCTGGAACCAATACAGGTATGAACGTAACCGAATTGATGAAATTGGTAGATTTCTATAAAACCAAACGAACTGAACTTGACAATGCCGTTGTTACTCTGAAAGAGAAAGAAACTAAACTAAAATTTAAACTCAAAAACCTAAACAACAAACTCGAAATTAACACCAAAAATGAAGAAAAGAATTCGAAAGGGAAGTTGATTATTCAAGTGATGAATGAAATTGCAGGCGTCGTAAACTTGGATATTAATTACATTACCAACAACGCTTCTTGGAATCCTTTTTATGATTTGCGCGCCGAGAATATCACAACACCAATCAATATGATGTATAAAGCACAAGTCACCCAAAACACAGGAATAGATTGGAAAAAAGTAAAACTTACTTTGTCATCTGGAAACCCAAATCAGAATAATAAGGCGCCGATTTTGAGTTCTTGGTTTTTGAGATATCAAAACAAAGATGAAGTAAATGATTTTAATAATTATCGAGGGAATGTTTATGATGCTAAAGTAAGTAAATTGGAAGAAGTTGTTGTTCAAGGATATAGTCGTAAAGAGAAAAAAGATATAAAAATAAGAGGAGCAAATTCAATTTCAAATCACACTAATATCAATGAAACCCAACTCAACGTTTCTTTTGATATTGATATTCCGTATGATATTTTGTCTAATGGTAAGCCGCACAGTGTGGCACTGAAAGAAATTAAATTGCCAGCGACATATAAATATTATGCTGCTCCTAGAGTAGATAAAGATGCTTTTCTTTTGGCAGAAATCAAGGACTATTCTAAATACAACTTGTTGCCAGGCGATGCCAATATTATCTTTGAAGGATTGTATGTGGGCAAAACGATGATTAATCCCAATCAAACTTCGGATTCTTTGAACTTGAGTATGGGAAGGGATAAAAAAATAACTATCAAACGCGAAAAAGTGGTTGACAAATCGGGAACACGTTTTTTATCTTCCAAAAAAGAACAAACATTTACGTATGATATCACCATCAGAAACAACAAAAAAGAAGTCGCTAACTTGACTTTAAAAGATCAATATCCGGTGAGCACCGACAAAGAAATCGAAATCGAACTCGCGCAAAGCGACAATGCCAAGGAAAACAAAGAAACTGGAATTTTAACCTGGGACTTAAATCTTAATCCAAATGAAACCAAGAAAATTCGTTTTAGTTATCGGGTTAAATATCCGAAAGATAAAATTTTAGACAATTTGTAAAAACTTAAAATGCAATCCGCAACTGTTGCGTTTTTTTATAACCGTATGATTTTAAAGTTTTTATTCCTAACTTTACAAATAAAACATTTTAGTTATGAAAAAATTACTACTTATTATCGCTTTTTTTACCTTAACAGCGAATGCTCAAACAGTAGCATTACAAAGTTTTGCTACCGGATTTACTTCACCAACAGAAATAACGCATCCTGTTAACGATGCTCGACTTTTTTTAGTACAACAAGGCGGAATCATTAAAGTGATTAACGCCAACGGAACGGTAAATGCTACGCCATTTTTAACATTAACCACCGCTACTATTATTACAGGTAGCGAAAGAGGATTGTTAGGTTTAGCTTTTCATCCCAACTATGCTACCAACGGCTATTTTTATGTAAACTATACTCGTGCTGGTGATGGCGCAACAGTTATCGCACGATATACCGTTTCTACTGATCCCAATGTTGCTAATGCAGGAAGCGGAACAGTAATATTCACCGTTTCACAACCTTACAGCAATCACAATGGGGGTAGTATAAAGTTTGGTCCCGATGGTTACTTATACATTGGAATGGGAGATGGTGGTGCAGCTGGTGATCCCGAAAATAGAGCTCAAAACATCAACGAAAATTTGGGTAAAATATTAAGAATTGATGTCGACTCTGCATTTCCTTACGGAATTCCTCCAACCAATCCTTATGTTGGTATTGCAGGGAATGATGAAATTTGGTCAATTGGAATGCGAAATCCTTGGAAATTTTCTTTTAATCGCTTAAACGGTGATTTGTGGATTGCCGATGTGGGTCAAGGTTTAGCCGAAGAAATAGATCACATTACGAGCCCCTTACCAGTAGGATTAAATTTTGGATGGCGTTGTTATGAAGGTAATCTTACTTATGATACCTCATCTGGAACTTGTCCTCTTTATGCTGCGACTGTTGCGCCTGTTACACAATACGGACACACTTCCAGCAGATGTTCTATTACGGGGGGCTATTTTTATACGGGTACAATGTATCCCAATTTTGGAAACAAATATTTTTTCGCCGATTATTGCACCGCTGAAATTGGGTATCTCACGGGAAGCGGAAGTACCATAACATGGGCATTAGATTCTCCTGGTGTTATAACCACTTTTGGAGAAGATAAAAATGGAGAACTTTATGTAACTGGTGGCGGAACAGTTTATAAAATTATTGATTCTTCGCTCGGTACCAATGACTTTAACAAAAACGGATTAAGTTTTTATCCAAATCCAGCAAAAACAGAAATTTTTATTAAAAACAGTACAGAAATAACACTTTCTAATGTGAAGATATACGACCTAACGGGTAAATTACTCTTAACAAAATCACTTGAAAACAATGACATTTCGGCTGTAAATATCAGTTCGTTGTCAAGAGGAATGTATTTGATTACTGTCGAAGATTTTAAAGGAAATCAATATCAGTCTAAATTGATGGCGGAATAACTAAAAATTGAAACCTTAAAAAAAGAGCGCAAAAAAATATTTTCTGCGCTCTTTTTGTTATAATCTTTGATGTTAGATTTTAAGGAGCAGGATTTGGAATTAATTCCTGAATGATGTTTATTTCTGAAATGATTTCAGGACTTAAAACAGTTTCAAAAGCTGTGATATTTTCTTGAAGCTGACCGATAGATGTCGCTCCAACAATAGTTGATGTTACAAAGTCTTGTTGGTTTACAAATGCCAACGCCATTTGGGTTAAAGACAATCCATTAGCAACAGCTAATTCTTGATATAGTTTTGTTGCTTTATGACAATTGTCATTGGAGTATCTCGAAAATTGTGGAAACAAGCCTAAACGTGAATTGGGTTGAGTTCCGTTCAAGTGTTTGCCAGTCAAAATGCTAAAAGCTAAAGGCGAATAAGCTAATAATCCAATATTTTCCCGCATTCCAATTTCTGAAAGTCCTACTTCATACAAACGATTTAATAATGAAAACGGGTTTTGAATAGTTACTATTCTTGGTAAATTATGTTTTTCGCTTTCGGCAATGAATTTCATCACACCATACGGATTTTCATTGGAAACACCAATGTGTTTGATTTTCCCATCTTTAATTAAACCATCAAAAACCGTTAATGTTTCAAAGAAATTTTCTTGCCACTGGTTATCAATTTTGGAAACACCACGTTGTCCAAACATATTCATAATTCTCTCTGGCCAGTGCATTTGATATAAATCGATATAATCTGTTTGGAGATTTTTTAAGCTCAAATTAACAGCTTCGTGAATATTTTTTCTCGAAAAATCTAATGGATTTCTGATGTATTCCATTTTTCTGTTTGGTCCAGAAATTTTTGTAGCAATAACCAACTCACTTCTTTTGCTTGTTTTTTTCAGCCATGTTCCAATATACCTTTCTGTGTTACCAAGTGTTGCTTCTCGTGCCGCAATAGGATACATTTCAGCAGTATCAATAAAATTCACTCCATTTTCTGTCGCATAATCTAATTGAGCATGAGCATCAATTTCAGAATTTTGTTCACCAAAAGTCATTGTGCCAAGACAAATTTTACTAACTCTCAAGTCAGTATTGGTTAAATGAGTATATTTCATTGGATAGTTAAATAAGTTAGAAATCTAGAAGCAGAGGATTTTAATTCAATAAATTGATTACAAATGAAGGATAAACACCCATCAATATATTAAGTAAAATGGCAAGGAAAGCCACCGCGTAATATACCAATGGCACAGTGGTTTTTTCGTTAGTAGCTTCTTTGGTATACATGGCTATAATCAGTTTAAAATAATAGCCTACACTGATGATTGAGTTGATGACTCCTGCAATTACGACAACAAGAAATCCTGCTTTTATAGTTTGACTGAACAGCATAAACTTCGCAAAGAACCCTGCAAAAACAGGAATTCCTGCCATTGATAAAAGCGAAGCAGTTAAAATTGCCGCCATCAAAGGATTACTTTTTCCTAAACCATTAAAATTGTCAATATCTTCGTTGTTTTTGTCTTTAGTAACATAAATAATTACGGCAAAAGACGCAATACCAGACAAGGCATAAGCGGCGGTATAATATAAAAGCATACTTGCCGCTGTTGATAGACTTAAGAGTGCCATAAGCATAAATCCCGCATGCGAAACGCCAGAAAAAGCCAACATTCGTTTTACATTTTTTTGGCGCAACGCCATGATATTCCCAACCGTCATTGATAGTATTGAAATAACCACTATAACCATTTCAAATGTTGGTGATAATGATGATGTCATTCCAATTAATAATTTGTATAACGTTGCCATAGCCACCACTTTTGCTAAAGTACTCATTGTAGCCGTCGTCATTGATGGCGAACCTTCGTAAACATCGGGTGCCCAAAAATGAAACGGTGCAGCTGCGATTTTGAATAACATTCCGATAAGCATCAAGGTAATTCCTATTGGAAACCAAACCGGTAAGCCAGCCCCAGAAGATAAATCTTTGATTTCAGCAAGGTCAAAATAGCCTGTAGCTCCATAAATTAAACATATTCCAAATAAGATTATTCCAGATGCGAAAGAACCTAACAAGAAATATTTCATACCCGCCTCGTTACTTTTTACATCCAATCTTCGACTTGCCGCTAAAATGTAAAGTGAAATAGATAATACTTCAATTCCTAAAAAAAACATTGATAAGTTTCCAAAAGAAACCATGGCAACACTACCGGCTAACAAGAAAATTTTGATAGCTATAAAATCGGAAAGTTTTGTGGGATGATCTTTGTAGAAATCGCCACTTAAGGCAACTAAAAAAATCGTTAAAATGATAAATAAACTAGAAAATGCCACCGAAAATTTATCTACTACAACCATGTTATTATAGTACGCTGAAGGTGCATTGAATTCGGAAATATTGAGTCCAAGAATGACGAATAAACCAAGCAAGGCAAACGGAACTAACAGTTTTCTTAAATTAAAGATTTCTGCGATAAGGCAAAAAACACCTAAACCCGATATGGCGATTAATGTATTCATTTTTGGACTATCTATTAATGTTTGATAAAATTTCTTTTAAACTTGGAGTTACCAAATCCACGATTGGTTTTGGATACAGTCCAAAGAATAATAAGAAAGCAATTATAATGGTGAATGTAATAGCTTCGTTGACTGTAATGTCTGCAAAAATTTTAGGATTGGTTTCGCCAAGCATTGTGTTTTGGAACATTTTCAGCATATAATAAGCACCTAAAATAATGGTCGTACCACCCAAAACGGCAAACCCAATATTAACTTGGCTCAAACTATACAAAACCGTAAATTCTCCGACAAAATTGAATGTTCCTGGCAAAGCTACCGAAGCTAAAACCAAAATCATAAACATAGATGTGAATTTTGGGGTTTGTGTACGAATACCGCCCAAGTCAGCAATTTTATTTGTTTCATATCTTCTAAAGATGATTTCAGCAGCAAAGAATAATCCAACAATAACAAATCCATGTGCAATCATTTGCAAAACCCCGCCACTTAATCCGTCAAGAGTCAAAGTATAACAACCTGCTGCGATTAAACCAACGTGAGCCAATGACGAATACGCCAATAATTTTTTCAAATTCTTTTGGCGTAAAGCCACTATTGAGCCATAAATTACTCCAGCAATACTCAACCCAATTAAAATTGGCATGTAAGTTTTAGCAGCTACTGGAGCAATAGGCAATTGCCAACGAATAACACTGTACAATCCCATTTTTAGCATAACTCCTGATAAAAGCATCGTTCCAACCGTTGGTGCTTTTTGGTAGACTTTTGCCTGCCAAGTATGGAAAGGAATTATCGGAATTTTAATGGCATACGCAAGGAAGAATGCGAAGAATATCCAGCATTGTTCGTTAGCGTTAAGGTTCAATTTGTATAAGTCTTCCAGTAAAAAACTTCCTGATTTTGAGTATAAATAAGCGAAAGCAGTCAGCATGAATAACGAACCTCCTAAAGTATAGATAAAGAATTTCAAAACTGCTTTTTTGCGTGATTCAGCATTGCCATTACCCCAAATCAATGCGATGAAGTAAATAGGAATCAAAGCCAATTCCCAGAAAATATAATACAACAATCCATCAGCGGCTAAAAAGGTTCCCGTCATGGCAAACGTCATGAAAAGTACTAAAGCGTAGAAACTTTTAGCGTTTGTAAAGCTATTCCCAAAGGAGGAAAAAATAATCAACGGAGTCAAGGCTGTGGTCAATAAAACCATTGCAATAGATAAACCATCAGCACTGAATGCTAAAGCAACCTTCGGGTTGTCAATCCAACTTCCCATGAAGCTGATTATGCAGCCTTTATTGTACAAGTTCAACAAATACAAAGACACACCTAATGCACCCAAACTGAAAAAAAGTGCAACTTTAGAAGCTAATTTATCTCCCGCTAAAAACGTGACAATAGAACCAACAAGAAGTAATAATAGTATAGTAGTTACATTCATTATGTGAAATTATTGAGCTATAAATAAATAAGTTATTATGCTGAGAACGCCAATCACAAATACAAATAAGTACAAACCAATACTTCCGGTTTGCAATTTTTTACCTTGTGTTCCAATTCCGTTGACAGCAGTTCCTAGACCAAAAACTACTTTTCCTATCGCGGGTTCAAATGTTGTTCTAAAGAAATTAGCCAAACTGTTTATCGGTCTTATAATAAGGAAAGTATAAAATTCATCCACGTAATATTTGTTATAAATTATTTTAGAAAAACCTGTAATTTTTGAATCTTCTTTTGATACAAAACTTTGTTTGATGTATTTTGAATACGCCCAAATAATTCCTAAAATCGAACCTGTTAATGCAATTCCCATTAACATATATTCCTGATTTCCTAACGCGTGTTCTTCGTGTTTTGCAACTAAAATTGGTTCTATGAAATGGTTTAACCAATTGCTTCCCGGTAAATTAATCGCGCCACCAATGAATGCCAAAATCGCTAATAGTACTAATGGAATAGTAATCAAACTTGGGCTTTCATGTAAATTATTTTTTTGTTCTTCGGTTCCTCTGAAGTCTTTGAAGAAGGTCAGATACATCAATCGGAACATATAAAAGGCAGTCATAATAGAAGCAATCGAAGCAACAATCCATAATACTTTATTGTGCTCAAAAGCTACCATCAGGATTTCATCTTTAGACCAAAAACCTGCAAATGGAAAAATTCCGGCAATGGCTAAAGTTGAAATCATCATAGTCCAAAAAGTGATTGGCATCGCTTTGCGCAAACCACCCATTTTTCGCATATCTTGTTCACCATGCAATCCGTGAATTACAGAACCAGAACCAAGGAACAAACAAGCTTTAAAAAAGGCATGCGTGATTACATGGAATACAGCAACATTATAAGCTCCCAATCCTAGTGCCAAAAACATCAATCCCAATTGTGAAACAGTAGAGTAGGCCAATACTTTTTTGATGTCGTTTTGAAGTAAACCAATGGAAGCAGCAACCAAGGCAGTTGTTGCTCCAACAATGGCAATGATGTTTTGTACTCCTGGCGTTAAATCAAATAAGAAATTCAATCGGGTCACCATAAAAATTCCAGCGGTTACCATCGTCGCTGCGTGGATTAATGCTGAAACGGGTGTCGGTCCAGCCATTGCATCGGGTAACCAAGTGTATAGAGGTAATTGAGCTGATTTTCCGCAAGCTCCAATGAATAAACATAAAGTTCCAACTCCAAGCCACGCTGTATGTACATTTCCAACTGCAAGAGCTTGTTTTATTTCCATATAATTCAGACTTGAAAATAAGGTTCCAATAATGAAAATGCCAATCAAATAACCCAAATCCCCAATCCGATTCATGATGAACGCTTTCTTCGCGGCATCGTTAAACGATTGGTTTTTATACCAAAATCCGATTAATAAATAGGAACACAATCCAACGCCTTCCCAACCGATAAACATTACCAATAAGTTGCTTCCTACAACAAGCGTAATCATAAAGAACACGAACAGATTGAGATACGCAAAAAATTTATGCATATTCTCGTCATCGTGCATATAACTGATAGAATATAAGTGAATTAGTGAACCAATTCCGGTAACGAATAACAACCAAAGTAATGACAGTTGGTCTAATAAAAGTCCGAAATCTAATTTGAAATTATGAACCGAAATCCAATCGAATAATGAAATTTCAAAAGGTTTTCCTGATTGTTGTAATTGCGTAAAAAAGCAAATGCTCATGAAGAAAGAAACCACCACTGTTAATGTTCCGATTACTCCAGAAACAGTTTTGCTCACTTTTTTCCCATAGAAAATATTGAAAATAAATCCAACAAACGGTGATAAGAGTAATAGTAAAGCTAAATTTTTTTCCATTCCAGATTATCCTTTTAAGTTCTTTAATTTTGCTATATCAATAGAGCCAACATTTCGGTAAACCGAAACTAAAATTGCTAAACCAACGGCAACTTCTGCTGCGGCAACCGCCATAGAAAAAAACACAAATACTTGTCCTTCGGCATCTTGATGGTACGTTGAAAAGGCTACAAACAGAAGGTTTACAGCATTCAGCATAATTTCGATAGACATAAATACTATGATAGCATTTCTTCTGTACAAAACCCCAAAAACTCCGATACAAAATAAGAGTACCGAAAGAAATATATAATTTTCAATACCTATTTGATTTAAAATATTATTCATCTTATTTTTCGGGTTTTTCTTTTTTAGACAATAAAACAACGCCAATCATGGCAACTAACAATAGGATTGAAGCAAATTCAAACGGCACCATATAACCGTTTTTATCATCCAACAAAACAACTCCTAATTTTTTGATAGACTGAAAATCTTCACCAGACGAGTCATAATCGCCCATAATAGTTTTGGAATGGATAAAAATAGTTACCAAAACCACACTCGTCAATATAAAAACGGTAATCGCGCCAAGACGCGTAATTCGGGGCTTATGGACTTCGTCTTCTTTATTCAAATTCATTAACATGATGGTAAAAAGAAAGAGTACCATGATTGCACCCGAATAGACAATAATGTGAACGATTGCCAAAAACTGTGCGTTAAATAATAAATAATGTCCAGCAATAGAGAAGAAACAAATCACTAAGTAAATAGCGCTATGAATGGGGTTTTTACTATAAATGGTTAAAAATGCTGAAGCCAAGGTAATGGCCGATAGAAAATAAAATATAATTGTTATGGGCGACATTAGTTGGTGTTTTTAAGTTGAGCGTTCTTAAGAGCCATTTCTAGAGGCATAACCAATTTATCTTTTCCGAAGATAAAGTCTTCACGTTTGTAACTCGCAGGAACTAATTCTTTGGAGAGCGTTAAGTAAATAGCATCTTTTGGACAAGCTTCTTCACACAAACCGCAGAAAATACAACGCAACATATTGATTTCATAGATTTCGGCATACTTTTCTTCGCGATACAATAGTTCTTCTCCTTGTTTACGCTCGGCAGCTTTCATCGTAATGGCTTCCGCAGGGCAAGACAGCGCGCACAAACCACATGCGGTACAGTTTTCACGACCTAGTTCGTCGCGTTTTAACATGTGCTGTCCTCGGTAAACAGGACTAAATTCTCGCACTTGTTCTGGATATTGTATCGTTGCTTTTTTTCTAAAAAAGTGTTTGATAGTGATAAGCAATCCTTTAACGATGGCTATCAGATATAGTCTTTCCCAAAAGGTCATTTCCTTGTTGGAAACTTGCTTTTTATGACCCGAAAGCGATAAGCTTTGTATTGTTGTTGACATAATTGCTGTATCTTATTTAAAAGCTAAAATGCAAATTCCTGTTATAATAATATTGGCAATAGATAGCGGAATTAAAATTTTCCAACCTAGATTCATCAATTGATCGTATCTAAAACGCGGTATCGTCCATCTGATCCACATAAAGAAAAAGATAAAGAAACATAATTTTATAAATAAAGCAAAAATCCCTATCACATTGGCACTATTAGTACCCCAATGTTCGGCAGCCCAACTCATCCCAGGATAATTATAACCTCCAAAAAATAATATCGAAATTATGGTTGCCGAAATAAACATATTAGCATATTCAGCAAATAAATAAAACCCCATTTTCATAGATGAATATTCTGTATGATAACCACCAATTAATTCTGATTCGCACTCTGCTAAATCGAAAGGCGTTCTATTGGTCTCTGCAAAAGCACAAATCAAGAAAATTAAAAATGAAATTGGTTGATAAATAACATTCCAATGCCATCCATGTTGTTGGATAGAAATTTCTTTTAAACTTAAGGTGCCCGTCATCATTACTAATGCAATAATCGACAATCCCATGGCAACTTCATAAGAAACCATTTGCGAAGCAGCACGTACAGCACCCATCAATGAAAATTTATTATTTGATGCCCAGCCACCAATCATAATTCCGTAAACTCCAATAGAAACCACAGCAAAAATGTACAGTAAAGCGCTATCTGTATCCGTAGCTTGCAGTTTGACAGTTCTTCCAAAAATTATTAATTTATCACCCCACGGTATTACGGCACTAGTCATTAGGGCGGCGCTCATCGCAATTGCGGGTCCAACAAAAAATAAAAATTTATTTTTGGTATTAGGTTCAAATTCTTCTTTGGCAAACAATTTCATACCGTCGGCAAGGGGTTGTAATAAACCTCCCCAACCCGCACGATTGGGACCAACTCGGTCTTGAAGAAAAGCCGCCACCTTACGTTCTGCCCAAGTAGAATACATTGCCATAACCATGGTAAATGCAAAAATAATTACAATGAAAATACTTTTTTCTATAATAAACGCACTATTCATTTTTATTCGAATTTATAGGGTTACCATCAATTTTTTCGTTGTAATCTATTTCAGCCATGCTTATTTTTTTGCGATCGATAGCTCTTCCTTCAAGAATTCCTTTTTCGGTATTAATAACAACGGCATCGATTTTACCGTAATATTTGTTTTGGTTGATAACCGAATCTTTTTCGAATTTACGTGGTCCTTCAATTACCCAATCAGCAACGTCTTTTTTGTCAAAACGACAGGTGTTGCAAATGAATTCTTCTACTTCATGAAATTCATCTTTTCGAGCCGTTACTCTCTGTATTTCGTTTCCGAACATCCAAAGCGTAGTTTTTCCGCAGCATTTGTCACAATCTCTGTGAGCATTCATAGGTTTATCAAACCAAACTCTCGATTTGAATCGGAACGTTTTATCGGTCAAAGCACCAACCGGACAAACATCAATCATGTTTCCTGAAAATTCATTATCAATAGCAGCCGAAACACAAGTCGAAATTTGTGAATGATCACCGCGATTCAATACGCCGTGAACTCTTCCGTCTGTTAATTGGTCAGCCACTTCTACACAACGTTGGCAAACAATGCAACGGTTCATGTGCAATTGAATTTTGTCACCAATATTTTCCGGCTCAAAAGTTCTTTTATCTTCAATGAAACGCTGTTGTAATTTTCCGTGTTCGAAGCTTAAATTCTGTAAATCACATTCACCTGCTTGGTCACACACTGGACAGTCTAGAGGGTGATTTATCAAAAGGAATTCAGTTACCGCATTTCGTGCTTCTTTAACTCTGTCCGAAGATTTGCTAGCGATTTCCATTCCGTCTTGACAACCCGTTACACATGATGCCATTAATTTTGGCATTGGTCTTGGGTCGGCTTCGCTTCCTTTAGTGACATCTACTAAACAACAACGGCATTTGCCTCCGGTTCCTTTTAGTTTAGAATAATAACACATGGCTGGCGGAACAACTTCTCCACCAATCATGCGAGCTGCCTGCAGTATTGTTGTTCCTGCTTCAACCTCAATTTCCTGACCATCTATGATTACTTTCATTTATATTAAGTCTTAATGTCTTAATGTCTTAAGTCTTAGTGTCAATGCGTCGGATTACTCGACTTTATGACTTTTGGCTTTACGACTTTTGACTACTTTGCAAATATTTAATAAATCCACTTATTAATTTTGAAATATCCGAACCATCGTTAAATAGTTCTTCAAATTCAGTTTTTTCAATATAATTTAAATTTAATGCTAAATACAATTGCGACCTTACTTCTGCTGCAGATGCTTTAGCTATATACAAAAAATGTATAAATTCTTTATCTGTATTTCTTTCAAATCCTTCTGCTATATTAGAAGAAATTGAGATTGATGCTCTTCTTATTTGTCTGACCAAATCAAAATTTTTTTTAAATTTTGATTATCTGTTATTTCATAAATCTTTTTATTAAACTGTCTGGCTTTCTGCCAAGAATTAATTTCTTCAAAAGATTTAAAATTCCCCATTTTACTTTATGACTTTTAGACTTTCGACATTAAGACTTCTGAAAACGGTTTAGTCACAAAATGATCTCTATTTTTTACTTTTTCTGGGAAACGGATATGGTATTCAAACTCATCCTTGAAATGACGAATGGCAGCAGCAACTGGCCAAGCAGCGGCATCACCTAAAGGACAAATCGTATTTCCTTCAATTTTTGCCTGGATGCTCCACAATAATTCGATATCCTCTTCACGGCCCTGACCGTTTTCGATTCTCCACAATACTTTTTCCATCCAGCCTGTTCCTTCTCTGCAAGGTGTACATTGACCACAACTTTCGTGATGGTAAAATCTTGAGAAATTCCAAGTATTTCTAACTATACAAGCTCTGTCATCATAAACGATAAATCCACCCGAACCTAACATTGAACCTGTGGCAAATCCACCATCTGATAAACTTTCGTATGACATCAAACGGTCTTCACCTGCAGCGGTTTTGTAGATTAAATTCGCTGGTAAAACAGGAACTGAACTTCCTCCGGGAACCAATGCTTTCAATGGTCTTTCGGTTTGCATTCCACCACAATATTCATCAGAATTCATGAATTCGTATACTGATAATCCCAAATCTATTTCGAAAACACCTTGATTTTTGATGTTTCCCGAAGCTGAAATTAATTTGGTTCCAGTTGAACGACCAATTCCGATTCCGGCATAATCAGCACCTGAATTGTTAATAATCCACGGCACAGCAGCAATAGTTTCTACATTATTTACAACCGTTGGATTCGCCCAAAGTCCCGAAACAGCTGGGAATGGTGGTTTAATTCTAGGATTTCCACGTTTCCCTTCCAAGCTTTCAATTAATGCGGTTTCTTCTCCACAGATATAAGCTCCGGCACCAATTTGAACGTATAAATCCAAATCATAACCTGAACCTAATATATTTTTACCCAACCAACCGGCAGCTTTTGCTTCGGCGATGGCTCTTTCCAAAATTTTGTATACCCACATATATTCTCCACGGATGTAGATGTAGGAAAGGTTGACACCCAATGCATAACTCGATGTAATCATCCCTTCAATCAAGAGATGCGGAATATATTCCATCAAAAATCTGTCCTTGAAAGTTCCAGGTTCAGATTCGTCAGCATTACAAACCAAATGACGTGGTTTCCCTGATTTCTTATCGATAAAACTCCATTTCATTCCGGCAGGAAATCCAGCACCACCACGACCACGAAGTCCCGAAGTTTTTACTTCTTCAACTACTTCATCCGGAGTCATTTTTTTTAGGGCTTTTTCTACAGATGCATAACCGCCTTCTTTGCGGTATACTTCGTAAGTTTTGATTCCCGGAACGTTTATTTTGTCTAATAATATTTTTCTTCCCATGATATTATTTATCGTGTAAAGTGATTTTTCCTTCTTTACAATCGGTGATTAACTGATCGATTTTTGTTTCTGTCAAATGTTCCTGAAAAAAATCACCCAACTGCATCATTGGAGCATAACCACAAGCTCCTAAACATTCTACTCCACGCACTTCAAACATCCCGTCTGCTGTTGGTTCGCCAACTTTAATTCCTAGTTTATTACAAGTATAATCCATCAGATTTTCTACACCATTTAAACAACAGGCAGAAGTTTGACAGAATTCGAACATATATTTTCCAATTGGTCTTTGATTGTACATCGTGTAAAATGTAACCACTTCATAGACTTCAATAGGCTGGATTTCTAAAATCTCGGCAACTTTGTTTTGCAATTCTATACTTAACCAATTGTCGTGAGCATCCTGAACCTCGTGTAAAACGGGCAACAAAGCTGATTTTCTTTTGTCTGCAGGATAATGGCTCATTAGTTCATTGATGCGATTCATCAACGGTTCAGTGATATTTATCTCTTGGTGTATATGTGATTTTTCCATAATTATTAAGCGTCTAATTCGCCGGCAATTACATTTAAACTTGATAATATTACGATTGCATCGGATAACATTCCGCCTTTAATCATTTCAGTATACGCTTGATAATAGATATAACAAGGTCTGCGGAATTTTAATCGATATGGCGTGCGGCTACCATCAGTAATTAAATAAAAACCTAATTCTCCGTTTCCACCTTCCACAGCGTGATAAATTTCATCAACAGGAACTGGAACTTCGCCCATCACGATTTTGAAGTGATAAATTAAGCTTTCCATATTGGTGTAAACATCTTCTTTTGGGGGCAAATAATAATCTGGAACATCAGCGTGGATTGGACCTTCCGGTAACTTTGCCAACGCTTGTTTGATAATACTCAAACTTTCCCAAACTTCGGCATTACGAACGCAAAAACGGTCGTAAGTATCACCTGATTTTCCAACAGGAACGTCAAATTCGAAATCTTCATAAGAAGAATATGGAGTTGCTTTCCGAACATCATAATCAATTCCGGCCGCACGTAAATTAGGACCGGTCATGCCATATTGCATGGCGCTTTCCGCAGTAATCGGACCAACGTTAACGGTTCTATCAATAAAAATTCTGTTGCGTTCAAAAAGGTTTTCGAATTCTTTCCAGGCAATCGGGAAATCTTCTAAAAATGTGTTTAACAATTCAAAAGATTTTGGCGACCAATTTCTTTCGAAACCGCCAATTCTTCCCATGTTGGTTGTTAAACGGGCACCACAAATTTCTTCGTAAATCTCATATGCTTTTTCTCTGAATTGGAATACATAAAGGAAACCCGTATAAGCTCCGGTATCAACACCAAGAATGGAATTACAGATTAAATGGTCCGTAATTCTGGCTAATTCCATTACGATTACCCTTAAATATTGCGCACGTTTCGGCACTTCAATATTTAATAATTTTTCTACCGTCATCCACCACGCCATATTGTTGATTGGCGAAGAACAATAGTTCATACGGTCTGTCAATACATTGATTTGGTAAAACGGACGGTTTTCAGAAATTTTTTCAAAGGCTCTGTGAATATAACCAATGGTTGGTTCTGCATCTAAAATCCGCTCACCATCCATCAATAAAATATTCTGAAAAATTCCGTGAGTAGCCGGATGCGTAGGCCCTAAATTCAAGATAGAAAATTCACTTCCGTCTTCATTTCGGCTTTGTTCTATGATTTTAGCATAGCGATGTTCTGGGGGTAATAGTAAATCTGACATTTATAATGTTGAATTATCCATTTGAGTTTTTACAGGCGTTCTTCCGAAGAAGCGGTCGTCTTTATCGGTTCTTCCACTGTCTTCCAATGGGAATTCCTTTCGCATAGGAAAAGAAACCATTTCGTCCATATTTAGAATTCGTTTTAGTTGCGGATGACCTTTGAAATTGATTCCGTAAAAGTCCCATGCTTCTCTTTCCATCCAATTGGCGCACAGAAACAAATCGATTATAGTAGCTACTTCCGCAGGATCTGGCAAATAGGTTTTTACCCGAATTCTAACATTTTCAATCCAATTGTGCAATTGATATGCTATGGAAAACTGATGATTTTCATCATTGTCGGGAAAATGAATTGCGGTCAAATCGGTTAAAAAATGAAAGTTTAAGCTTTCGTCTTCTTTTAAAGTTTGAATTACTTCGTGAATAGTTTCTCGAGTCGCTTCAAAGGAAAAAATATCTCTTTTCATTTCAAAATTCAGCACGTTGTTGCCAAATTTTTTGGATAGATTTTCTTGTATGTATGTAGTTTCTAAAGCCATATTATAGGTTATAAGAAGCTAATAATTCTTTGTATTCTGGCGAACTTCTTCTGCGAACAGATTCATTTCTTACCAACTCCTGTAATTGCATTACGCCATCTACAATTTGTTCTGGTCTAGGAGGACAACCCGGAACATAAACGTCTACCGGAATTACTTTGTCAATTCCCTGTAGCACAGAATACGTATCAAAAACGCCACCTGAACAGGCGCAGGCTCCAACGGCAATTACCCATCTAGGTTCCGACATTTGTTCGTAAACCTGACGTAAAATTGGCGCCATTTTTTTAGAAATGGTTCCCATTACCATTAGCATATCGGCTTGACGAGGAGAAAAACTCACTCTTTCAGAGCCAAATCGTGCTAAATCATAGTGAGAAGCCATGGTTGCCATAAATTCGATCCCGCAACAGGAGGTCGCAAAAGGCAATGGCCAAAGTGAATTGGCTCGCGCCATGCCCACAACATCGTTCAATTTTGTGGCGAAAAAACCTTCACCAACTACTCCTTCTGGCGGAGCAATCATATTTGTTTTAGAATCACTCATTTTTAATTTTTAATTCGCAATTTTTAATTGATGTTATTCCCATTCCAGCGCTTTCTTCTTAATAATGTAGAAGAATCCGACTAGAAGCAATAACATAAAAATCACCATTTTAATCATTCCGTCAACACCGAGAGCTTTAAAATTGATTGCCCATGGGTATAAAAAAATTACTTCGACATCAAACAAAACAAATAAAATCGCTACCAGAAAATATTTAACAGAAAAAGGAATTCTTGCATTTCCAACGGATTCTATTCCGCATTCAAAGTTTTTGTCTTTGTTTTTTGAATGTCTTTTTGGTCCTAAAAAGCTAGAACCAATGATGGTTAAAACGACAAATCCAACCGCCAAACCAGCTTGCATAAGGATTGGTAAATAGTCTAATTGATTAGATTGCATAGAGGTTGTGATTATAGTAATTTAATAAGCTACAAATATACGCCGCATTATTTAATTCGCAAAAACAGAAAGACAAACGTTTCAAAATAGTTAGTATAAACCCAGCTATTTAAAACAATTATAAATAACCATGTAACGCAAAAAAAAACATCCCGAATTATTCGGGATGTCATTTAATCTAGGTAATCAAAAAATAATTTATATTAGTCTTCGATAGCTACTACTTGAGCTGCTACTTTACCTTTTCTACCTTCTTCTTCTTCGTAAGATACTTTGTCTCCTTCTGCTAAATTTTCAGTTTTAACTCCGGTTGCATGTACGAAAATGTCTTTTCCAGTTTCATCATCTGTGATAAAACCATAACCTTTAGACTCGTTGAAAAATTTTACTGTTCCTGTGCGCATTTTGTAATGTAAAAATAATTAATAATGCTCAAAGATATATTTAATTGCGATATAACAAGCATTTCATTACTAAATAATTAAAAATTTTTTAATTTTTTATTTTCTTTATAAGAACTTGATAGATAAATACTTGAGACATTTTAAATAATATCAAAAAAAAAGCAATTGTTTTTAACTATTTAAACAATTGCTTCTTAAAATTCTGTGAATTTGATATAAATTACTTCAAGTCCAATTTAATAAATAATTCTTTTAATTGTGCATTATCAATTGTTGCTGGTGCATCAATCATAACATCTCTTCCTGAATTGTTTTTTGGAAACGCAATAAAATCACGGATGGTTTCCTGTCCACCTAATATCGCTACTAATCTGTCTAATCCAAATGCTAATCCGCCGTGTGGTGGCGCGCCAAACTGAAATGCATCCATTAAAAACCCGAATTGATTCCGAGCTTCTTCTTCGGTAAATCCTAAATATTTAAACATCAGTTGTTGCGTAGTTTTATCGTGAATTCTTATGGAACCGCCTCCAATTTCATTTCCGTTTAATACCATATCATAAGCATTGGCACGAACTTTTCCGGGATTTGTCGCCAATAATTCCATATCTTCAGGTTTTGGCGATGTGAATGGATGGTGCATTGCGTGCCATCTCCCGCTTTCTTCATCCAATTCTAACAATGGAAAATCGACTACCCACAGTGGAGCAAATTCGGCCGGATTTCGTAATTCTAAACGATGTGCCAATTCCATTCTTAAGGCAGATAGTTGCGTTCTAGTTTTATCGGCTGAACCAGAAAGCACAAAAATCATATCTCCGGCTTTTGCGCCAGTGATTGTTGCCCATTTTTTTAAATCTTCCTGATCGTAAAATTTATCTACTGATGATTTGAATGTTCCGTCTTCTTCGCATTTAACATATACCATCCCGGATGCACCAATTTGCGGGCGTTTTACCCAATCAATCAAAGCATCGATTTCTTTTCTTGATAAGGAAGCGCAATTTGCAGCGGCAATACCAACTACTAATTCTGCGGCATTGAAAACTGGAAAATCTTTATGTTGTGCCACCGCATTTAACTCGCCAAACTTCATATTAAAGCGAATATCTGGTTTGTCATTGCCATATGTTTTCATCGCATAATCGTAAGTCATTCTGGGAAATTTTTCTACTTCTACACCTTTAATTTCTTTTAGTAGATGGCGTGTCAATCCTTCAAAAACATTTAAGATATCTTCTTGCTCTACAAATGCCATTTCGCAATCGATTTGAGTAAATTCGGGTTGTCTATCGGCACGTAAATCTTCGTCACGGAAGCATTTTACTATTTGAAAATATTTATCCATTCCGCCAACCATCAATAATTGTTTGAACGTTTGCGGCGATTGTGGTAAAGCATAAAATTGTCCTTGATTCATGCGGCTTGGCACCAAAAAATCTCTTGCGCCTTCGGGAGTTGATTTGATTAAAACAGGAGTTTCGACTTCACAAAAATCTAAATCTGATAAATATTTACGAACTTCCATTGCAACTTTATGACGAAAAAGCAAATTGTTTTTTACAGGATTTCTTCGAATGTCGAGGTAGCGATATTTCATGCGAATGTCTTCGCCGCCATCAGTGTCATCTTCTATAGTGAAAGGTGGTGTTAAGGAAGGGTTTAGAATAGTCATTTCTTTTACAAGAATTTCTATTTCGCCGGTTGGAATATTTTTGTTTTTGGCTTCACGCTCAATAACAATTCCTTTTACTTGAACTACAAATTCACGTCCGAGGGTTTTAGCCAATTCAAAAACCGATTTTTCAGAACGACTTTCGTCAAATAACAATTGCGTAATTCCGTATCGATCGCGCAAATCAACCCAATTCATAAATCCTTTATCTCGTGATTTTTGAACCCATCCGGCGAGCCTAACTTCTTTGTTAATATGAGTAGCGTTCAATTCGCCACAGGTATGACTTCTGTACATTAGAATAAATTTTTACAAAAGTAAAAACAAAAATCAAATTAATGAGGTATTCTTTTTCTAAAATTACTAATGAAAAATAGTGTTAAAATTTTTAATTTTATTAAATAAACAAGTATTTTTGAAATTATTAACCTAATTTCAGCTAATATGAAAAACATATTATTGCTAGTATTTGTACTAGTTTTTACTTCGTTTAGTTTCTCACAGGAGAAAATTTTATTTCATGGCACCATTACGAATAGGAATGGTGATGTTCTTTACGTAAAAGATAATAACACTATTATCAAAGAAATCAAATTAAACAAAGAAGGCGCTTTTAACGATTCGTTTACTGCAAAGGTCGGGATGTATCAAATGTTCGACGGGGTTGAATATGCGAATCTTTATTTAAAACCTGGATATGATTTAGATTTAAAAATGGACGCTACCAAGTTTGATGAATCGATTACTTTTGCCGGAAATGGTGCAAAAGAAAATAATTTTTTAGCCCAAAATACGTTGTTGGAAGGCAAAATTAATTTTGAATCGTTATTAAAATCAAATGAAAAAGATTTTATGAAACAAACAAATGAAATGAAAGCCTCTGATTTAGCTCGTTTAGAAAGTGCAAAATTAGATTCAGATTTTGTTGCATTACAAAAGAAAATGAGTGCGGCAAAAATGGGTGAGTTGCAAAAATATTTTTCAATGTCATTAGCAAACAAGAAATTAAATAACGCCAGTGCTCCAAGTTTTAATTATGAAAATCACGCTGGCGGAAAAACAGCGCTTGAAAGTTTAAAAGGGAAATACGTTTACATAGATGTTTGGGCAACGTGGTGCGGACCATGTAGAGGAGAAATTCCGTCTTTGCAAAAAGTGGAAGAAAAGTTTAAAGGAAAAAATATTGCTTTTGTAAGCATTTCTTTGGATGTGGACAAAGACCATGATAAATGGAAAACATTTGTTTCAGAGAAAAAACTCGGAGGGATTCAATTGTTTGCCGATAAAAATTGGACTTCTGATTTTATCAAATCGTTCAATATAGATTCTATTCCTAGATTTATTTTAATTGATCCTCAAGGAAATGTTGTAGATGCTGATGCATCAAGACCTTCGAACCCTAAATTGAACGAACAATTAGAAGGATTACTCAAATAAGATGAGGTTTGATACATTTAATTATCCAAAAAAGGGAACCATTGCAGTTCCCTTTTTTAGATATTATCTTCAATATGATGTGTTTCTATCTCTAATCCAATATTTGGTTCGTTTGACTAAAAAGAACATTACGGGTACCATGATTAAAGTTAAAATGGTGGCATAAGTCAACCCGAAAATAATGGTCCAAGCCAATGGCGACCAAAAAATAACATTATCACCACCCATATATAAATGCGGATTTAAATCGGTTATTAACCCAAAGAAATCAAAGTTCAAACCAATCGCTAACGGAATTAATCCTAAAACTGCCGTTAATGCAGTCAACAATACTGGGCGTAGACGGTTTTTACCACTTTCAATAATGACTTCTTTAATTTCATCCAGCGATAAATCGTTGTGACTTTCAACTGCTTTGTCAGCGACTTTTTTATCTAATAACAAGACAAAGAAATCCATCAAAACAATTCCGTTTTTCACTACAATTCCTGCCAGCGAAATAATTCCCATCATGGTCATTAGGATAACAAAATCCATATTGGCAATGACATAGCCATAAAAAACACCACTGAAACTCAATAATACGGTAAACAAAATCACTAACGTTTTAGAAACCGAATTAAACTGTAATACAATAATGATAGTAATACCAGCCATTGCCAGAAACAACGCTAACAGTAAGAAACTTTGATTTTTTCCTTGTTCTTCTTGCACTCCTGAAAAAGAATAGGTGATTCCTTTTGGTAATTGATAGGACTTTAATTCGGTTGCAATTTGTTTAGTAATTTCATCGCCGTTATAACCCGTCAATACGTTCGAATAAATGGTCATTATTCGCTTGTAATTCTTTCTCTTGATTTGGTTGTAGGTATTCGTTTTCTCGGTATGAGAAACCGCGGAAATAGGAACCTGCATCATCTGGCCATTCGCCTGATTTCTAAAAGTCAACGATTGATTGAAAAGAATATTTTCGTTCTTGCGCTGGTCTTCTTGCATACGAACCACAATGTTATAATCATCATCTCCTTCTTTAAAAGTAGATATTTCTTGACCATAAACAGAACGACGCAAATTGAACCCTAATTGCCCAGTAGAAACACCAAGACTTCCTGCATTGACTCTGTCTACTTTTACTTCAAGTTCTGGACTTTCTTTATTGACATCAACATTAAGTCGCTCAATACCAGGAATTTTTTTCGAGTCGATGAAGGCAATCATTTTGTCGGCTTCTTTTAGCATGACATCATAATTTGCTCCAACGGAACCCGTAAGTTGCACGCTGATAGGATAACCCGCTGGTGGACCATTGGCATCTTTTTCAACAGTTACTTTTGCTCCAGCTATTCCTTTAACTCGGGCACGAATTTCATCCAATACATCAGAAGTATTTACGCCACGTCTGAATTTGAACTCCGAGAAATTGACAGTTACTTTTCCTTTAAAAGGAGTTTCATTGGCGGAACCGGCATCTACATTTGGGTTTCCTGCACCAACGCCTACTTGGGAAACAATACTTTCTGCTAAATAATTTTCACTGGTTTTAGGATCGACATATTTTTTCATAATATCGATTACTTGTTTTTCTACGAATAACGTAGCTTTGTTTGTTTTACCAATATCAGTTCCTTGAGGATATTCGATATAAGTGATGACTTGTCTTGGAATGTTTTCAGGAAAAAACAACACTTTTCTTGGGAATAGCCCCAATAAAAAGATAGATAAAAACAACATCCCGATGATGCCACCAAGTGCAAACCAGGCATTTCTTCCAGTTAGAATTTTACTTAAAAAACCTTTGTATTTTTCTTCTAATCTTGGGAAGAAACTGTGTTGAAAATCTTGTGTCCATTGGTACAACTTCCATTTATATAACCACATTAATCCTAGTGAAATCAATGCAAAATGACCAATTCCTCGAGCGAATTTCACATGGTTTAGATTTCCAATAATAACAAACAGAATTCCAATAACTCCTAAAATTAACGAATATCTTTTGGCAGTTTTTGTTGTTACATTTTTATCTTCAATAGCCATGGAACCACCAGTCATGGCGGCGTTGACAACCATTGCCACAAATAGAGAAGCGGTTAGGGTAACTGTTAACGTTATTGGGAAATAAATCATAAATTTACCCATAGTTCCAGGCCAAAGCGCAAAAGGTAAAAACGCCATCAAAGTAGTTGCTGTGGATGAAATTACAGGCCATGCAATTTCTCCAATACCAATTTTAGAGGCTTGTACTCTAGGCATTCCTTTTTTCATATTGGCAAAAACATTGTCAACCACCACAATTCCGTCATCAACTAATAAACCTAATCCCATTACCAATCCGAAAAGTACCATCGTGTTTAAGGTTAAACCAAAAGCTGCCAAAATGGTAAACGCAATCATCATCGAAAGCGGAATTGCAGCTCCCACGAATAAAGAGTTTCGCAATCCCATGGTAAACATTAAGACAATCATTACCAATACAATTCCGAAAATGATATGGTTCGACAATTCATCTACTTGATGTTCAACGCGCGATGATTGATCATTGGTTAATTCAACTTTTAAGTCTTTTGGCAAATAATTTTCATGCGCTAATTTAAGTTTTTCTTTCACTTGATCAATCGCCGAAATCATGTTTTGTCCCGAGCGTTTTTTCACATTCAGCATCACAACCTCTTTGCCTTTCTCACGGGCATAAGTGGTTTTTTCTTTTTCTTTGAACGAGATTGCGGCAACATCTTTGAGATAAACGATACCGCCGTTGTGTTTTACAATAATATTTTCTAATTCTTTTGGGTCTTTAATTTCCCCAATGATTCTAATATTATTCCTGGAGCCTTGCGAAATTAAATTTCCGCCCGAAAGCGTCATGTTTTCATACTTCACCGCATTTTGAATATCATCAAATGAAACTTGGGCGGCAGTCATTTTGAAAATGTCAACGGCAATTTCTACTTCTTTGTTGTCAACGCCAAGAATGTCAACTTTCTTTACTTCTGGAATTTCTTCAATATCGTCTTGCAGTTTTTTGCCATAATCTTTCAGCTGTTGTGTGGTATAATTTCCTTTCAGATTGATATTCAAAATGGGTACTTCTTCCGAAATATTGAGCTCGAAAACACTAGGTTCTACTTTACTACCATTGTCCAAGTTGGGCCAATCGGTGTCGGCTTTTACGATGTCAACTTTGTCTTTAATTTTGATTTTGGCTTCTTCAATAGAAATTTTATCCGAAAACTCGGCTACTATCATTCCGTAATCTTGGAAGGAACTTGCCGTTACTTTCCCCACACCGCTGATGTTTTTGATTTGTTTTTCGAGTGGTTTTATAATTAATTTCTCGACATCTTCGGCTGAATTTCCTGGGAAAATCGATGATATATATACTTTGTTTTCAATGATTTCTGGAAAATCTTCCCGAGGCATAGTTACATAGGCAATTAAACCTGTAACGACGATAAGCAAGGTGAAGATATAAACCGTAACGCGGTTATCTATAGCCCAACTTGATATACTGAATTCTTTATTTTGGTGACTCATTTTTTATAGTTATGAGTTATAAGTTATAAGTTATAAGTTAAAGATTGAAAACAACCTTGAACCTAGAACCTAGAACTTACAACGGTTTTAGAAATTAAGTTTCATTCCTTCTGAAATATTATTTACACCCTCGGTTACTATAATGTCATTTGAGGATAAACCCTTTAAAATTTCGGTCACATTATCAGATGATTTTCCTACGGTTACAATAGCTTTTTTAGCCTTTCCTGTTCTGCCATTACTGCCTTCAACTGTATAAACATATTTGTTCCCGGCTCCATCTTCTTGTATAACGTTGGTTGGAACTACGACAGTTTTTTTATTAGTGTAATCAACAATTTTAAGATTGGCAACTTGGTTTGGTCTGAGTAAATTATCAGGATTTGGAACGCCTACTTCCACACCAAAACTTCGGTTGTTTGGGTTGATGAAATTCCCTACTTGACGCACTTTACCTTTATAAGTTTTGCCTAATGAAGTTAAAAAAATGTCTACTTGATCGCCTACTTTTAGTTTTCCAATATAGCTTTCAGGAACTGTCGTAGAAACATACATATTTGCTAAATTCACAATGCGCATCAATCCTTGAACGCTTGGTGCAACTACTTGTCCTTTTTCTACAAAAACGTCGTCAATGGTTCCATTAAATGGCGCACGAATCACAGTTTTGGCTAATTGCGATTTCATTTGAGCTACACTTTTTTGAGCAGTAGTCATTTGCGTTTGTGCTTGTAGATATTGAATTTCTGAACCAATTTTTTTGTCCCAAAGATTTTTTTGTCTTTCAAAAGTAGTTTTAGCCAAATTGTATTGATTTTCGATACTTGCTAATTGCTGACTCATTCCGGCATCGTCAACCTTGCCAAGAATTTGTCCTTTCGTAACTCGATCTCCAGCCTTGACAGGCAATGAAGTTAATGTTCCGCTATACTCGGGTTGAACTATGATGTTTTCTTTGGTATTCACGCTTCCTTGAATGTCAATATAATGAGCGAAAACAGTGTCTTTAACAGTCATTACAGAAACCAAAGCTTCTTCTTTTTTCACATCAATTGTGGCTAAAGCGGTTTCAATTTTGGTAATGTCTGACTGTAAAGAAGTTTTCTTTGCGTTTAGTGCTTTAACGTTTTTAGCCTTGATTAAATCGTCAATGTTTTCTGTTTTTGTTCCTTTAGAACAGGATACAAAAAACATTGATAATGCTGATAAGTATAGTATTTTTTTCATTTGATATAAATTAGTTTTTATTAGTTAGTTTTTCTAAAGCGGCTTTTTTGTTGATTATATTTACCATCGATTGTAAATAGTTTTGTTGTGCAGTATATAATTGTCTTTGTGCTTCACTAAAATCAAAGCTTGATGACAATCCTTCGGTAAATTTGATTTGTTGTTTTTTCTCAATGCGTTCCGCCAAGTTTAGGTTGCTTTTGGATGTAGCATATTCTTCGATGCTAAAGGCATATTCGCTTTTTGCTTTTTCATAACCCAATTTTAATTGTTGTTCGGTTTGCGAAAGTTGCGTTTTGGCTTGTTCAAAAGCTATTTTGGCTTGTTGCGTTTTGGCACTTCTCCCAAAACTACTAAAGATTGGTACACTCAAACTCACACCAAGATTGGAATATTTATTCCATTTCTGTTTGCTATCAAAAAATGAAAAATCATTAGCAAATGAATTATAACCAAAATTAAATGCAGCTGCAAGGGTCGGTAACGCTTTACTTTTTTGTAATCTTAACTCTAACGAACGTTGCTCTTGAAAATTTGAAGCTATCTGGTAACTGATATTATTTTTAACATCAAATTCGTTTTGTATTAATGCCATGTTTAAATTAGAAACTGTTAACGTATCTAATTTATCTGTTAATTTCAGTTCAGAATTAATATCCATGCCTAGAGTGAACTTGAGCATTTTATAGGCAATATCTAAAAGCCTGTTAGTGTTTTTTAAATTACTTTTGATAGTGGCTGATGTAATTTGCAGTTGTTCAACATTTTCTTCTTCTATCAAACCATTTTTAAAAGTTTCCTGCGTATCAGATAAAGTTTTTGCTAAAATCGTTTTGTTTTTTTCGAGAATGGCAATGCTTTCTTCAGCAAGCAACACATTTCCATAAGAATTAATAACCATTTCTCTGATTTCTGAATTAGTTTTTTGCTTGGCATTTTCAAAGAACTTCAAATAGGTTTTTGCTGCCTGAAGTGCTATAATATAGGAGCCGTCAAAAAGTAATTGGCTCAAAGTGAGACTTGAATTCATGGATTGTTTGGTACCAAAAGCAAAAAGACTGATGGTGTTAGGGTCAAGCGCTGGATTAAAAGCATTGCCTTTAACACCCTGTAAGGTAAAATCAATATTATTTAAATATGAAACACCGCCATTTATTTGAGGCAAACCTGCTGCGGTAGTTTCCCATTTTTTTTGTTTGGCAGATTCAATATCTCTGCCGGCATTGATAGCAGAATAATTATGTTGCAACGCATGGTCTATGGCTTGTTGCAAACTAAAAGTATAGTTTTGTTGTTTGTCTTGCGCTTTTGAAATGCTCACAAGCATTAGAAAAATTGATATAAATTTATATTTCATAGTATATTAATTGATAGTTGCCTTTAATTGTTTTTCTAATTCGAGAATTCCATTTGGTGTTGCCATAGCACGTGTATGATATTCCAGAGCTTCCATTTCTAGTGCAAAAGCTTCTTTTTCTGATTTTGTATTTTCGTTTATACTAAAAATCAAAGTGTAATAAAACCTAACAAACGTTTCTATATTGATGTTTTCTCGATAAAACCCTTCATCAATTCCCTTTTTAATATTTTGTTCAAAAACCGATTTGCATTCGTCAATTTCTCGATGCATTACCGATTCGTATATTTGAGGATAGTGTTTTTTTAATTGATAAATGGGTGAAGTTTCAGTAGACTTAAACATTTCTTTAAACATTTTTCTAATCTCAAAATTCTCTTGAATGGCATTGTGTTTTTTGGCAATAATTTGGTTTATGGTTTCATGAATTTCCTTGTGAACCTCTCGTGTTCCTTCTTCAATAAGGAGTTCTTTATTGCTAAAATACTTATAAATTGTTTTTTTTGAAATACACATCTCGCAAGCAATATCATCCATGGTAACACTCTTAAAACCTAGTTTCAAAAACATATCTGTTGCTTTTTTGATGATTTTATCTTTCATGTAAATGATATCTTTTGTGGTGCAAAAATAATAAGGAAACTTTCAACACTAATATAGTTTCCAAAGTATTAACGTAAATTTAACATTGCATAAAAAACGCACTTTTGTAATGTGTAAAGAATAACATAAATTAGCAAAAATTTTCTTTTATGCATTCGATTTCCCACTATCAAGAAATAATATCGGAATATTTTAAGGATTTGCATGTAACCAAAGAGCCAAAAAATCTTTACGAACCCATAGAATATATTCTGCATTTAGGTGGAAAAAGAATGCGTCCTATTTTAACCTTGATGGCAACCGAAGTTTTTGATGTACATTGTACAAAAGCCCTTGCTGCAGCAGCAGCCATTGAAGTTTTTCACAATTTTTCGCTGGTTCACGACGATATTATGGATGATGCTCCGTTGCGAAGAGGCAATGAAACGGTGCACGAAAAATGGAATATTAATACCGGAATTCTATCGGGTGATGCGATGCTTATTTTGGCGTACCAACATTTTGAAGGCTATGAACCGTCAATTTTTAGGGAATTGGCCAAATTATTTAGTAAAACAGCCCTTGAAGTTTGCGAAGGACAACAGTATGACGTAGATTTTGAAATCCGAGATGATGTTACTATTGCTGAATATCTAAAAATGATTGAATACAAAACTGCAGTTTTGGTGGGAGCCGCCTTGAAGATGGGAGCTATTGTGGCTGAAACTTCAGAGGAAAACGCAAATTTTATTTATGATTTCGGGCTAAATTTAGGCATTGCTTTTCAGTTGCAGGACGATTATTTAGACGCTTTTGGCAATCCCGAAACCTTTGGAAAGCAAGTAGGCGGCGACATTATCGAAAACAAAAAAACTTATTTGTATCTCAAAGCAATGGAATTTGCAACTGCAAACCAAAAGGAGCAATTGCTTCATTTATTTTCTATTCAACCAAACGATTATACTGATAAAATCAATTCTGTTTCAGCAATTTTTAATCAATCAGGCGCTACACAAGCTACGCAAAAAGCGATACATACTTACACCTTAAAAGCTCTAGAAACCCTAGAAAAAATGAATATTGAAACCAATAAAAAAGCAGTTCTTCAAGTATTTGCAGAAAAATTAATGAGTAGAAAAGTTTAAATAAATGAGTCGGTTTTTAGCCATACCCTTTTTTAATTTCCATGAAGTTAAAAATAGGAAACTTTTTTTTTACGCCTATTTCTTTCCTTTTTTTACTGTTTTAGCGCTTTTTATTGATTCTGTATTTTTCACTGCTACTTATTTCGACGGAAGAAGTTTAACCAATGTTTTAGCAATTACCTATTTCTGTTTGTTTTTTTTCTCTGCACAAGCGTATTTGAGAAAGCTAATGTTTTGTATGGTTTTTTTATCCTATCTGGGCGAACTTATTTTTTGCAAAGCACTCGGAATGTATGCGTATAGAACTATTGACATTCCTCTTTACGTGCCTTTTGGACATGCTATTGTATATGCATCTGGATTTGTATTTGCAGGAATTCCCATCATAATTAGCAACGAAAAAAAATTAAAAAAAATCTTTTTTGTTGCTTTAGCAATTCTTTTTTTGATGGTTGGTTTTTTTCTAAATGATGTTTTCTCCTTAATTTTTGGGTTGTTGTTTTTTATTTTAATGAAAAGAAAAAAGTGGCAAATGGTATACTTCACTATAGCATTTTGCGTTATCTTTATTGAGTTGGTAGGAACCTATTTCAGATGTTGGACTTGGGTTCCAAAAACTTTTGGGATAATTCCGGCCGTAAATCCGCCTATGGGAGCTGTTTTTTTCTATGCAGGTGGCGATGTAATTTTGGCAAAAATAGTTAGCTATTGGAAAAGCAAAACCGAAATATCAATTTAAAAATGCACCTATGAATTTCCCAGTTCCGGTATCTATAGAAGAATTATTGACAACTGCAGAAAGTGAATTTTTGTACTCCAAATTAATTAAACAAATCAACAAGGATTTCAATTTTGCAAATGAAGCCATTGATTTCCCGCAAAGCACCACTCCGCATGAACTCAAAGTACAATTACACGAAAAAATTTATCGCCTTATTCAGTATAAATATGCGGAATTATTAAACTTGCTTTACATCATCGATGTTCCCGAAGATAATGTCAAACTATTAGATGGTTCGGATACCGTAGAACTTTCGGAGCAAATTGCCTTTTTAGTTTTAAAAAGAGAATGGATGAAAGTTTGGTTTCGGAATCGGTTCTAAAGATTTATTTTTTTAAACTGATTAGGATAAAAATAAACATCAAAACAAAAAAGATTGCCATAAAAATAAACATCTTATTAAAAAATGGACTTGAATTATTTTTCAACTCATTTTTGATTATGTTTTCTAATTTAATAGCTTTTATATCATCTTTTTCAAAATTTTTCAAGTAATCTAAAAGCTTGCCATTATTATAACTGTTAATGAAGTCACTTAAATAAGAATTACCAGTTTCTTCAAATTTTTCAATTAAATATTTGAATTCAGTTCCAATTAATATTTGTCTTATAGCTTTGGTTTTGTTCATGGTTTTAAGATTTGTCTATTTTTTTTATAAAAGCTAATTCCTTTTTAACTTTATTATAAATGAATAAAAGTTTGGTTGGTTCGCCAAGAACATATGTGTTGTAATTTTCTTTTTTAATCCAATCATTTATTTCCGCTTCATATAAATCGTATCCTTTTTTACTAATTTTAGAAGTAAAATTATTATTTGGCGGACCACATTTCGTTTTGGTTTCTATGTATTCTTTATGATTTGAGGACAAAAATATTTTTACTAAAAAACCTCTTTCTCCAAATAGTGTTTTTGAATCATGAGTATTTATGCCAAATCTATATTTGTCATTGCCACATTTTTGGATGGTTAGCTTTATATCAGTTAAGTCGGTTTTCATCTTCTAGATTTTGTCGAAAAGTTTAAAAAAATACTCGTACAAACGGCATAAAAGCACTGCCATAAATGTCTTTATTTGTGTCAAAAAGCACATTAAATCTGCCACCAATAGTGACATTATTTTGCCGATAGCCACCACCGATAAACAAACCAGTATTCCAAAAATTTCTTGCGATATTTCCGCCTAAATCCTGATATTTACTGTTTACATTTATTTCTTCCAACTCCATCGAAAGTTGAATTTCCTGAACAGGACTGTATAAACCCATTAAGCTGCCACCAAAAACATTAGCAGAATAGTAGTTTTTCTGTTTTAAATTGCTGTATTGCAAACCGGTTCCCAAAGCAAAATGCTCATTAAAATTATATATTGCTCCAGGCGCAATAGTCACATCTGTATAGTCGCTACTAATAGATAACCCTAAACCACCACCAAATTGTACATGTTCCCAAAAAGCACCAGTTTTAGCTTTTGGTAAATTAACATCTTGCGCAATACCAATTATTGGAAAAATGACTAACAAAAATGTCCAAATCAAATTAAAAACAAATGAATTATGACTCATTTTCATAAATTTTAATTGTTTAATTTTTAAAAAGATAAAAGTATCTAAAATAATTTATAATTTATTACCATTTATTGTACTTTTGCCAAACTATTATACAAATCAGGACATTCAATTATATTTTATGGATAGGTTTTCTTTTTTAAATGCAGCTCACACCGAATTTTTCGCCGATTTATACGAGCAATACCTTCAAAATCCTGATAGCGTAGAACCAAGTTGGAGGGCTTTTTTTCAAGGTTTCGATTTTGGATTGACTACTTACAATGAAGAAAATTACGCCGATAATCGAGTGCAAGAATTGGCAAATTATGCCACCAATGTTCCTCAAAACGGACAGGTTTCGGATAAACTTCAAAAAGAATTTAATGTACTAAAATTAATTGATGGCTACCGAACTCGTGGACATCTGTTTACCGAGACCAATCCAGTTCGTGACCGAAGAACGTATGATCCCAATTTGGATTTAGTCAATTTTGGACTTTCCTCCACCGATTTGAATACTGTTTTTGATGCCGCCAAAGTTTTAGGACATAAGCCCGAAACACTGCAGCAAATATTAAATCATCTGAAAAATGTGTATTGCCAACATATTGGCATCGAATACATGTACATGAGAAATCCAGAGGTAATTCAATGGATTCAAGACAGAATAAACATAAATGGCAATCTTCCAAATTTCGATAATGATCAAAAGAAACATATTTTAGGTAAACTGAACGAAGCAGTTTCTTTTGAAAACTTTTTGCATACCAAATATGTAGGTCAAAAGCGTTTTTCATTAGAAGGAGGCGAAAGTATCATTCCTGCGTTAGACGCTTTGATAGAAACTGCAGCCGAAAAAGGAGTAGAGCAATTCGTAATGGGAATGGCGCATAGAGGAAGATTAAATATCCTTGCGAATATTTTTGGAAAAGCAACACAAGATATTTTCTCCGAATTTGATGGAAAAGATTACGACCAAGAATATTTTGATGGTGATGTGAAATATCATTTAGGTTTAACCGCTGAAAGACAAACCAAATCGGGCAAAAAAATCAACCTGAATCTAGCACCTAATCCTTCACACTTGGAAACCGTTGGAGCTGTAATTGAAGGAATTACTAGAGCCAAACAAGATAAACATTTTCCCGACAATTTTTCAAAAGTATTGCCTATCGCTGTTCACGGAGATGCCGCAGTTGCTGGACAAGGAATTGTGTACGAAATTGTCCAGATGGCGCAGCTTGACGGATATAAAACCGGAGGAACAATCCACATTGTGATTAATAACCAAGTTGGATTTACAACCAATTATTTAGATGCACGTTCATCAACATATTGTACAGATGTTGCCAAAGTAACTTTGTCGCCAGTACTTCATGTAAATTCAGATGATGTTGAAGCGGTCGTTCATGCTATGCTTTTTGCGTTAGATTTCCGAATGCAGTTTGGTCGCGATGTATTCATCGATTTGTTAGGGTATAGAAAATATGGACATAACGAAGGAGATGAGCCTCGTTTTACACAACCTGTTTTGTACAAACTTATTGCCCGTCACAAAAATCCTAGAGACATTTATGCCGAAAAATTAATCACTTCTGGAATTTTGGATGCCGCTTATCTTAACAAAATTGAAAACGAATACAAGGAAAATTTAGATGAAAATTTAACCGCTTCTCGTAAAAAAGATTTGACGATTATCAAACCATTTATGCAGGACGAATGGGAAGGCTACGTTCAGGTTTCGGATGACGAAATGCTGAAAAAAGTCGACACCACCTTTGAAAAAAAGAAATTAGATGAAATCATCGTTTCGGTTTCAACGTTGCCAACGGATAAAAAATTCATCAGCAAAATTTCGAAAATTGTCACCGATAGAAAAACCATGTATGACAACGATGTCATCGATTGGGGAACTGCAGAAACCTTGACTTACGGTTCTCTTTTGACCGAAGGATATGATGTTCGAGTATCAGGACAGGACGTAGAAAGAGGAACATTTTCACACCGTCACGCGGTGGTAAAAGTGGAAGACAGCGAAGAAGAAGTAATTCTTTTGAACACGGTAAAAGACAAAAAAGGGAAGTTCAATATCTTTAATTCTTTGCTTTCTGAATATGGGGTTTTAGGATTTGACTATGGTTATGCTTTGGCAAATCCAAATGCTTTAACGATTTGGGAAGCACAATTTGGAGATTTCTCCAACGGAGCCCAGATCATGATTGACCAATACATTTCGTGTGGTGAAGACAAGTGGAATAATCAAAACGGTATCGTTCTTTTGTTGCCTCATGGTTATGAAGGTCAGGGAGCAGAGCACTCTTCGGCTCGAATGGAAAGATATTTGCAGCTTTGCGCACGCCACAATATGTATGTGGCGGATTGCACAACACCTGCGAATTTTTTCCACTTGTTGCGTCGCCAAATGAAAACAAAATTTCGTAAACCCTTAATTGTGTTTACACCAAAAAGTTTATTGCGCCATCCTCTTTGCGTTTCTACTCGTGAGGAATTGTATAATGGCAGTTTTCAGGAAACAATCGATGACAAATCGGTTGATAAATCAAAAGTAAAAACCGTGGTTTTCTGCACCGGAAAATTCTATTATGATATACTTGCCGAAAGAGAAAATCTAGGCAGAAATGATGTAGCATTGGTTCGTATCGAGCAATTATTTCCGTTGCCAGTTGACCAATTGAAAACAGTTATCCAAAGTTATCCAAATGCAGATGATTTCGTTTGGGCACAGGAAGAACCCAAGAATATGGGAGCTTACAGCTTTATGTTGATGAATTTCGATTTAGTAAAATGGAGATTGGCATCGCTCAAAGCCTACGCAGCACCGGCAGCAGGAAGTCATACACGAGACAGAAGACGTCATGCTGATGCCATCAGAATGGTATTTGACAAGAATCTATTTCAATAATGCCAACCGTTTTTTACACAGACGGATTTAGATTTTTCTTTTATAGTAACGAGCATTTGCCAAAGCATATTCATATTGAGAAAGCAGAGAAAACAGCCAAATTCACTATTGAAAATATAGAAATAATTAAGTCAATAGGATTTAATGCTAGTGATTAAAACAAATTCGTAATTTAGTTGGAGAAAATCAAGAACTTTTAATACAAAAATGGGATGAGTTTTTTAACAATTAACAAATCAAAGAACGCAATTAAAATTGCTTTTGAAAATGCTAAAATGATAGTATTTTTGGAGGATGGTAGAGAATTGTCAATTCCATTAGAATGGTTTCCAAGATTGAGAAAAGCAACGGATGAACAATTGAATAAATGGCGATTAATTGGTAAAAGCGAAGGCATCCATTGGGAAGAGATAGATGAAGATGTATCAATTCAAAATTTATTAGAATAAGTAAACAAAACATTTTAAGGTATATACAAATGATTTTAGAAATGAAAGTTCCCTCACCGGGAGAATCAATTAAAGAAGTTGAAATTGCTACGTGGTTAGTAAAAAATGGCGATTATGTAGAAAAAGACCAGGCTATAGCCGAAGTTGATTCAGACAAAGCAACGCTGGAATTGCCAGCAGAAGCCAGCGGAATTATCACACTTAAAGCGGCTGAAGGTGACGCAGTAGCAGTTGGTGCTGTAGTTTGTTTAATTGACACTACTGCTGCAAAACCAACATCAGGCGAAAGCCAAAAGACGGAAAGTCCTAAAGTTGAAACTCCAAAAGCAGAAGTTCTGAAGGCAGCTACAGTTGTAACTACAACTTATGCTAGTCAGACACCATCGCCAGCAGCAAGAAAAATATTAGACGAAAAAAACATTGATCCGGCAAAAGTTGTAGGAACAGGAAGAGATGGTAGAATCACCAAAGAAGATGCCGTAAAAGGAGTTCCATCCATGGGAACACCAACTGGCGGAAACCGTGGTTCAGAAAGAACAAAATTATCTATGTTGCGTCGTAAAGTTGCAGAAAGATTAGTGGCTGCAAAAAATGAAACGGCCATGTTGACCACGTTTAACGAAGTGGATATGACGGCGATTTATGCGTTGCGCGAACAATACAAAGAAGAGTTCAAAACGAAACATGGTTTAGGATTGGGCTTCATGTCTTTCTTTACAAAAGCGGTTACCCGTGCCTTACAATTATATCCAGATGTCAATTCGATGATTGACGGTCAGGAGAAAATATCTTATAATTTTTGTGATATTTCGGTAGCAGTTTCAGGTCCAAAAGGCTTGATGGTACCTGTAGTTAGATTTGCAGAAACTTTGACTTTCCGAGGTGTGGAAGCTGAAATCAAACGATTAGCGATACGTGCACGTGATGGACAAATCACAGTAGATGAAATGACTGGCGGAACATTTACCATTTCTAACGGTGGCGTTTTTGGAAGTATGTTATCTACACCTATCATTAATCCGCCGCAATCAGGAATACTTGGTATGCACAATGTAGTGGAACGAGCGGTTGTTAAAAACGGACAAATAGTAATAGCGCCAGTAATGTTCGTGGCACTTTCTTATGATCACAGAATTATTGATGGTAGAGAGTCTGTTGGGTTTTTAGTAGCTGTTAAAGAAGCATTGGAAAACCCCGTTGAAATTTTAATGGATGGTAATGTTACTAAAGCATTAGAACTTTAGAATAAGAATAATAAAACCTAACAGTTTTTTATATCCCGCTTCATAAACCAAGCGGGATTTTTTGTTTATTTGCCAATCAATAATCAATATGAAAAAAAATCAGAAACAAGCTGCGATAGGATTCATTTTTATCACAATGCTTATAGATATTACCGGTTATGGAATTATAATTCCAGTGATTCCAAAATTAATCAAAGAACTCATTCATGGCGATATTAGTGAGGCTGCAAGGTACGGCGGATGGTTAACTTTTGCTTATGCTATAACACAGTTTATTTGTGCACCCTTAATCGGGAATTTGAGTGATAAATTTGGTCGGCGGCCTATTATTTTAATTTCGCTTTTTGCCTTTGCATTAGATTATCTTTTCTTGGCTTTTTCTCCAACGATTGTTTGGTTGTTTATTGGTAGAATTATTGCAGGCTTAACAGGCGCAAGCATTACTACAGCATCTGCTTATATTGCTGATGTGAGCACCCCAGAAAATAGAGCCAAAAACTTTGGAATGATTGGAGCAGCGTTTGGATTAGGATTTATTATCGGCCCTGTTATTGGTGGATTATTGGGTCAATATGGTTCTAGAGTTCCTTTTTATGCGGCAGCTATTTTGTGCATGTTAAATTTTCTTTACGGCTATTTTATTCTACCCGAATCATTAGCTAAAAAGAATCGCAGAGCCTTTGAATGGAACCGCGCCAATCCTATTACAGCTTTTATACGACTCAAAAAATATCCCTCTTTAGTAGGGTTGATTGTAGCTATTTTTTTACTCTATGTAGGTTCGCACGCAATACATAGCAATTGGAGTTTTTTCACGATGTATCGGTTCAATTGGGATGAAAAAATGGTAGGAATTTCGTTGGGAGTAGTCGGACTTTTGGTAGGAATTGTGCAGGGCGGATTAATTCGATGGACGAGTCCAAGACTTGGCAATGAAAAAAGTATTTATGTTGGGTTGTCATTGTATACTATCGGGATGTTGCTTTTTGCTTTTGCGACCCAAAGTTGGATGCTGTTTGTTTTTTTAATTCCCTATTGTCTGGGTGGAATTGCAGGACCAGCATTGCAAGCTACAGTTTCGTCCAAAGTTCCTGCTGACGAGCAAGGTGAAATACAAGGAACATTAGCCAGTTTGATGAGTGCTTCGGCTATTGTTGGACCAGTGATGATGACCAATACCTTTTACTTTTTTACGCACAAAGAAGCGCCATTTCAGTTGCCGGGTGCCCCTTTTATTTTAGGAAGTTTTTTGATGTTGTTAAGTACAATTATAGCTTTTTATGCTTTAAGAAAACGGGCTACCTCAAATACAAACAATGATTAGAATAATCAATAATAGCTTTACCTTCTAGTAAAATATCAGCACCCATAATGCCATGAACGGGTTTGGCTTTATAGTGTTGCAAGGCATCATTTACATGCTTCAAATCAAAAATAATTAGATGAAATTCATCTGTTTTCCAACGACCAATTCCCAACAAATTATTTTTTGCCAATTGTGTAAACATTCCTGTACCACCTGCACCAGCAGCTTTTGTTTTTGATTGTCCTGCCGTTAAGTTAAAATAGGTTATGCCATCAAAATCTACGCAACTATTACTTGCTCCCGTATCTAAAATAAAATTCCCCAAAACACCATTAATTCTTGCTTTTATCAGCAAATGCTTGGTTTTTGAAACTTTGAATTTTATTTTTTTATAATGATGCTTTTTTAAAATAACTAGGAGATCTTCCATTTGTTTTTTTAGAAACAAAAATACGGTTAAAACACATAATCCAGAACAAAATCACCAAACTCCCAAATAAAATGATGCTTCGTTTGACAAAAAGAGTAATAAATGAGAAGAGATTTTTAGACAGTTTGAAGTTTCGCGGCTTGCGCTCGTTGCCGATTGAGTAGTAGAAACTGTCAACCAAGATAAAATATTTTGCGTACATAAAGTTTCATTTTACCACGTCACCGGCAATGGCGCAAGGCGTGAGTTATAGCCAGTGGTTTTTGCGGTGGTCATTGTCTGCCAAGTTTTATTATTTTTCCCTTTTGTTCTGTTACATTATCTTCTTTTTCTTCAAAGTCTTCATAATCATCTGTTGGATAAAAGTCAACCCAAACTTGTACTAAATAGTCGTGAAAACCCCAACCTATTCCGCTCGTGTCGTCAACAACTTTTCCAACTCGGTCTTCAAATTTGTCCAGAAGATTTTCATTTCTCATTAAAGTCAAGCTATCAACAAAAGTTGTCGCCAAGCTTTTATAAAATGTTTCATTGACATCTCCATAGTCATTAGTGAATTTCACTCCTGTCTCAACGTAAAATAACATCAAGTCAGCAAGCAAGTCTGTTGATGCCCCAATTTTTTTGAAGTCGCTAATTGCTTGTTTCCCGTCTTTGAGCTTAAAGTTGTAACCACGTTTAGGATAAAACGCTTCAAAAAGTCTGTCCCGATATTTTTCAAAAAGTTCTCTCTCGTTCGGATTTACATAAAAGTCAAAAAACTCCTTTACTGATTTGTTTTTTTTATACAAGTCGGCAACAAGGTCAATTAGTTTGTCCTTGTCGAGTTTTTTAAGTTCTTTTTTTATGTCTGTTAGTCCCATGTTTTATTAGTTGTTACGGTCGCCTTACCATTTGCTATAACGTTCCTCTTCTTCTAGTCAGTTGCGAACTTCGGAACGAATTATTTTCTGTTAAAATAATATTTCTTGCGAAACGTGAACTTACAACAAAATTCGCAATTGCGAGAAACGGCTGTTACCATCTGGCGTTTTAAGCAAAAAATTTAGGAATTACTATTCATCATCTTCTTTTTCATATCCTTCATAATAGTATGATTGCTCAATTCCTTTAAAAATAACTTCTCTATTGTTTATTTCGTCAGTTAAGTTTTGACTTAATAAAGTTCTTAATTCCAAACCATTAATTGGGCTTCTTTCCATAGCTTGTAAATAAAGTGATTTATCTACAAATTGCCAATTAACTAATTTTTCAAGCCTTGTTTTTAAAATCATATCGAGCCAAAT
>NZ_JANXUG010000055.1 GCF_025352015.1 Flavobacterium sp. | reverse complement strand
GTGAAGCAACTTTCTCAATTCGGTAATTATTTTTTTCGGGCAATATCATTTTTTGCTCATAATTTCCTTTAAAAAAATCATAAAAGATATTAGGTTGCAAATTACCAAACGCAACACTCATTACCGGTTTACCGATGATGAGATAATCTATTAATTTACTAGGAGTTTGTTTGAATCCTACATTTTCAAAGTTAACCACAAAATGCATTTTTGATAATTCAAAAAGTAATTTTTCTCTCAAAACTATTGGTTTTATAATAATTCTTCCTCTACTAGCAGCTATAAATGGTGAAACAAACTGCGGGGTTGTAGTGTAAATGTGAAATTCAAATTTAAAACTCTCCTCCAAAGTGTTCAAAAAATTTAAAAACTCTGAAGGATCGCGTCTTCCTGGGATAAACATCCCTGCGTAACCAAAAACTATTTTGTCCTGTTGCAATGGACCTTTATACAAGGTAATATCCTCAAATTTAAAACCTTGAGGAATAACTTTAATTTTCTGATGAAATTCAGGATAATATCCAGAAATAGCATTTGTTGTTGGAACTGTAATAAAATCAACCTTTTTGCAAAACCATTTTTCTACAAAACCAAAATAAAATGGCGGTTTGAAAGTATCGTTTTCTTGTCCCATATATGGATCCCCGCAATCTGCTATCCATGTATTTGCAAGGCGTTTTTTCTTATTCCAAATTCTCGCAACACCCCAATGTATTGGATATGGAACCGCTACCGAAAGCAGTAAATTATAGTCTTTTTCGGATTTAAGTGCTTTGTTAATCAAGGGAATTAACTGAATCATAGGGTATTCGAACAATAACGTTGAAAACCTAGCGACAACTCTCCTAAATAATAGTGCCACACCACTGCCTTTAACTATTGGTCTTGGCCAAGACAATTTGCCTAAATCTATCACTCTAAAATTGTGCTCAAGAGCAAAAGTTTTCAATCCTTCACGAAAATGAGTACACACCGAAACTTGATGCCCTTGCCGAACAAACTCTTTGGCAAGTTCAGTTGCTCTAAACGAACGTGGTGATATTTCGGGATAGAAACCGTTTGTCACAATCAGTATTTTTTTTGAACTCATTATTTATTGAAACTTTTTAAATAAGTAGCGATTTCAGTAGTAAAAATAAAAGCTCCATTTTTATTTAAATGATTTAAATCGAAATAATATCTCTTGTCTTTGTAAGTAGGATTGGTTGTGTTATATTCATAAAAATTGGCGTTGGTGCCAGTCAATTCAATCATTCTTTTCTTAAATTCAGGGTTGACACCTTTGTACATGGGAGGAGAAATCAAAAATAATTTAATATTTTTTTGTTTGCAAATTGCTATAATCTTATAAAAACAGTCCTGTTTAACCTTTGTTTCATTCTTTATTGGATAACTGACATTGTTAACTGTTTTATTCCAATCTTCATTAGTTTTCTGAAAACTTATTGGCATAGAACCATCGTAAAGAAGTGAGTCTAATGCCGTGAATTTTTTTTGTCTTATATCAAAATTAGCTTTTGTCATTCTGTGTAAAACAAATAACTTGGAAAGTAGTGCATTCTTTTCGTTTCTATCAACTAATTCTTCACTTACATAATCGTATTTTACCAGCGGATACAATCTATCTAAACGAAAATTTATCAGAGAATCGGGTAAAAATTCAATGGGATTATCAACAGTTAGAATGACCATTTTCGGCGATTTATTAAAAGTGGTCAATGCTCTCAATAAAAACTCATGAAACTCTATATTAGAACCAGGATAGGATAAATTGTATACAGAATGATGTATTTCTTTTTCAAGTTGGCTTGCAATGATGTCTCTAGAACTTTTTGAGGAACCTAAAATAATAACGTCTTTATTAATTTTTCCTGTAAGCACTAATTCTAGTCTTTTATCCACTTCTTTACTTGGTGAAATATTTATGAAAAACAAAAATATTTTATCAAATACAAAAAACAACAGACCAAAAACGAGTAAGTAGATGAAAAACTTTTTCATTTAGAATTGGAAATAAATAAATTGTTGTTCTTTGGCAGAAAATATAAAAATAGCTGTAATTAAAAAGAAATAAAACATGCTTCGTACTAGGATTGAATATGAAAAAATTCGTTTTATTGCGTAATCATTGTTTTTTCCGAACCACTCAATAGCAAAAAAGAAAATTACCATCAAAACGATATAAAATGGCAAAGCAGTTGGCACTGAAAACAACGATTTTGTAAACATCTTTCCGTAATATCCAAAAGCTTTACTTACCGTATCAGATTTAAAAAGCACAAATGTAAACATGACTGGGATGAGCGTACCTAATATATTAAAAAGTTGTTTTAAGGTAGAAAAAATACTAGCTTTAATAATTTTTTTCTTTTTATTCATAGTTCCGTTTAGAATGGATGGAATAAAAAATAATCCGTGAAATAAGCCAAATAAAACATAAGTCCAATTGGCGCCATGCCATATTCCACAAATTACAAAATTGATTACAATAGCTATAATTAATCCTAATTTATCATAATCTCTAAACTGGATGCTTAACGGCGTGAAAACATATTCTGTCAGCCATGAAGTTAATGAAATATGCCATTTTCGCCAATATTCAGGAATACTTTGAGCGAAAAATGGAAAATCAAAATTTTTAGAAACTTGAAATCCTAATAATTTAGAAACACCAATGGCCATATCGGAATATCCGGAAAAATCAGCATAAACTTGGACAGAATATAAAACCATTCCAATCCATAAAGAGCTGGATGGTAAATTTTGATAATTATTAAAAATTGGATTAACAATAGTTGCGCAATTATTGGCGATTACCAATTTCTTGAACAATCCCCACAAAATTTGCTTCAATCCATCCGATGCGGAATCAAAATCGAAACTTCTTGATTTTTCAAGTTGCGGAATAAATGTTCTCGCTTTATCGATTGGTCCGGAAAGTAATGAAGGAAAAAAAGCTACATAATTAAAGAAAACAATCCAATCTGTGGTGGCTTTTATTTTTCCTTTTTCAATATCTAAAATATAGCTTAATGTTCTAAAAGTAAAAAAACTTATTCCAAGCGGGATGATAATATTCAATGTTTGTATACTAAAATAAGAATGAAACATTCCAAAGAAGTCATTAATAGAACTAATAAAAAAATTGAAATATTTAAAGTAAATCAGACCGCCAATTCCTTGAATTAATCCTAGGTAAACTAAAGTTTTTTTTACTTTTTGATTTTCAGATTTTTCTATGTAAATCCCCAGAAAATAGTTCAGCGCAGAAACTCCTATCAGAAAAAATAAAAATCGCCAATCAGCCCAAGCATAAAAAAAATAACTTCCAACAAGGATGAAAATATTTTGAAATTTCACATTTTTACCAAATCCAAACCAATAAATCAGAAAGAAAATTATGAAAAACAGCAAAAATGAAATCGAATTAAAAACCATTTATTTGATATTTGTTCCAGCGTTTATTACTAAATCTACTCCGTTTATTTGCGAAGTTGCGCTGCATAAAAAAGAGATTGCCTCTGCAACTTCGTTTGGAGTAAGTAATTTTTTTAACGGATGACTTTCAATCATTTGTTCAATGACTCTCTCATCAACATCTTTGGTTAAACCAGATTCCATAAAAGACGGCGAAACTGAATTTGAAGTGATGTTAAACTTACTGTTTTCTGTGGCCCATGTTTTTACCAATGATGATAAATACGCTTTGCCAGCTACATAAACTACTGACCCAAGTGGGGGTGTATTTTGCAAAAATGATGTTAATATAGTAATTATTTTTCCATTTTTTTTCTTTCTGAAACAAGAAATTGCCGCTTGAGTTAGTAAAACAGTTGGAATAATATTATTTGAAAAATCTGTAGCAAAATCATCTATTGCTATTTTATGAAAATAAGTTTTTATGGGTTCGCCCGAATACGCATTGTTGATCAAAACATCTAAATCGATTTCTGCAATTTTACTTTGTAAAAGTGTCACTTCATCCAAATTCTTAAAATTACATTTTATGGCAATTGTGTTGGCAAATTCTTTTTCTAAAGCAAGCGCATTCGCAGTAGAACTGTTGTATGAAAAATAGATTTGATTCGTTGCTTCTTGCGCAAGTTTTCGTGTAATCGCTTCACCTAATCCTGATGCTCCTCCGGTGATTAATATATTCATTATATAATTCCGATTTGAATTTTACCTTTTGCAACTACTTTTTTATCCTTGTTTCTAAAGTGAAATTTGAATTCTACTGCTTTTACCGACTCATAAAATCCGATTATTTCAGCCTCAAACTGTAATGAATCATTTAAATAAACAGCATTTTTGAATTGAATTTCCTGCGAATGTATGATTACGTCCTTTGTTGGCATAAGTTCTCCAATGAAATACGATAAAAACCCGTTCAAAATATTTCCGTGCATTACTTTCCCTTTAAATCCTTTTGTAATAGCAAACTGTTCATCAGTATGCAACGGATTTTTATCCTTAAAAAGCTGAATAAATCCAGTATAAATTTCATTCGAAATTATAAAATCTTCAGTAAAAACACTACCTACTTGGAGAATCATGCTACTTTAGCTTGAATGCAGTTCATCATTTCGCCAACGTTATTCCAACTCTGAATTTCTTTTGCTGAAAATCGAATTTTAAAGTGTTTTTCAATGGCTACCACAAGTTGAATGTGGTTCAAAGAATCCCAATCGTCAACATCTGATGCTTGTGTTGATTCGTCTAAAATTATACATTCGTTATCAAGAACGTCAATAAATATTTCGTTGATTTCTTTAAGCATTACGTTACTTTCCATGCTGTTATTTTTTATTTATAAATGTATTTTTAGTATTGTATTTATGTATATCTAGTTCCCAAAACGTATTTTTTTTATCAAATCCTAAATTCAAATAATGGTCTTTTACCATTTCGTTTTTAGCACTCGGGATGTATTCACCTTTCAAAACTTCAAATCCATTTTGTTTGCAGAAATCAACTATAGTATTTAAGACAAAGTTTGCCATAGTTCGTTTTAAAACCCTGCAACTCATAAGCCAAGTTTCAATAAAAGCGGTATTATCATCTTCTTTTTTCAAAATAATTACACTTATCAATCCGTTGTCACCAAATTTATCTTGGAGTGTAAACGCAAAAGTAAAATAATCCGAAGAAACTGAAAGCATTTCAATATCGGCATCGGTATAACGCACGGTGCGCAAATTAAATTGATTCGATCGTTGCGAAAGTTGGGCAACTCTAGGTTTATTAAAGGTATTAAAAGTTTCTACGACAGAAATCATATCAAGGCTTTTGAGAAAATCCCCTTCATTGGTAAACTTTTGATGAACAGTCGCTCTTTTTGCTTCGATTTGATACATTTTTGTTCGATCTCCATCTTCAGCTGAAAACGAAACCGTTTCAAAAAGATTTAAAGAATATAAATATTCTAAATATTCCGACGGATCTTCAGGCAGTTCTGGAACCGTAATTTGGGGAATGTTTTCACGGACAATGTTGCGCTCAAAGGGATTGTCATCCAAAAACACCATCGAATCGAAACCAATATTCAAGATGCTTTGAATTTGTCTAATGTTGTCGGCTTTATTTTCCCAGTTGGCAATAAAAACTGAAATATCCTCCAAACGTAACACCATATCAGGGTGCTTTTCAAAAGGTTCTTTCGCAACCGATTCGGTATTTTTACTGCAAACAGCAACAATAATTCCTCTGTTTTTTAATTTTTTTATCCAATGCTGAAATTCAGAAAATGCTTTTCCGATTCCTAAACTTCCTATTTGAATGTTCTCTATGCCATCATCGCCAATAATGCCTCCCCAAGTGGTGTTGTCTAAATCTAAAATTACGCATTTGTTGAATTTTCCATCAAGTGTTGCAATAATATCAACGGTTTTAGCTGCAACTAGTGGCAGCGCATCAATGCTCAAAACCATTTCTGAATTGATGTAAACCGAGCTTTGAAAAAATGCTGATTTACCAATTTGATTTTGAACGGTTGCCAAATCACACAAAAATAAATTTGGATTTTTAGAAGCAAAAACCATCATTTCATAATTCAACTTTCGAAGTTGGAATAAGAAAGATTGTTCCAGTTTTGAAGCAAAATTTCCAAAAACAGCATCATCTATTTCGGTGTAATTATAACAAATAATTTTTGCTGACGAATTACTTGAAATCGATTCACATAATCGTTTCTGATTTTCAATTTCAGTAAAAGCTAACGTATTATAATAGTCGGGTTTTAGTTTATTATATTTTCCAAGAAGTTTGTGTGCTGATTGAAAAATAATAATTATTTCAGGGTTTGATTTGTATAAGTCAGAGGAAGAATCCAATATTTGCCGTTCAATTTGACTAAAATCGGCCTCCCAAATTTCTAAATTCAAATGGTAATCATACCCTGTTCCTCGTAAAGCTTGGACTAAAAACTGCGTTGCAGAATCGCCCAGAACTGCGACTTTAATTTTTTTTAAATTAGAAAAATCACACTTTAAATTTTTCTTGATTTTTGAAAAATCTTTCATTAGTAAGTTTTAGTTTTTCTACTCATTTATTTCACAAACAATCGAGTTTACCGCAGCTGAACCAAGATTTGAATAAAGTATTTTTTTAAAGTTTGCTAAATACGTTTTCAAATTTTTAGTCTCTAAATGCTGTACCCCAACCACAAAATTTTCAAAGTCGAATACGTGATTAAATGCTGAATTTTCTGAAAGCAGTTGATGAATTTGCAGGGGTAAATCATTTATTTTTAGATACACAGGAAAGCAGCCATACGCTATAGACTCTAAACTTACTGTAGATGAAATGCTTACACAATATTTGGCTTCTTCAAAACTTTGATTCAGACTAAAATTTTTATAATCATGCCAAACTATATTTTCGTTCGATAAATATTCATTTTTTATAGTATCTGGAATTTCAAAATCGGGATGACTTCTGACTATGACTTTATAATCGGGCATTTGTGCTGCTGTTTTTGCGGCAAAGTGAATAAAGTTAAAAACCTCATCCGTAGAAATATGATCCTCAAATTCCTTTTGAACGGCAAACAAAATTACTTTGCTTTTTTCTGTAGTATTACTCCCTAACAATGTTGGATGACCGCACGAAACAATTTGAAGTTCAGGATTATATTTTCTAAAATTTTCTGCGAAAAAATCACCCCAAACTAAAAATTTATCAAAAGGAACATCTCTCCAGCCCGATTTACTGACAGTTTTACCTAAAAATCCCCACTGTAAGCAGTAGGTTTTAAACTTATTTATTTTTCCTAACTTTCCTAAAACGTGTTGCGACTCGACATCACCTTCTATAATAATAACTTTTTTGTTTTTCAGTAGTGGTAAAAATCCATTGGCTCTGTCTATCAAAGTCACAAAATCATAATGTAGTAAATAATCTTTCTTCCAAAAAGATGGAAAATTGGTTAATGGCAAATGAATATTTTCTCTTTTATTTTTGTCTAAATCATACAAATCCCAAATTATAAAGGCTACTTTTTTACCCTCTTGTTCTAATGCATCTTTTATAGGTTTTGTGTATGAAAAGAATTTTTTATTGGTAATAAAAATAAAAAAATCTGCATCAGTTTTTTTAGTTTTATGAAATAATTGATGATACGTATATCTAAAAATATCATTGGTAACTAACGTAGTTTTTTTATAAATACTCTTTTTTATAAAAAAGGCTTCATAGTATACTTCAACTAGTTCTTCCATAGCTTTATCGGAGCAAAGCTTTTCTATTTCATGAATAAATACTGCACTATTAATTATGGTATTTAGATAAAATTGTATTTTCAACGGGACAACATTTATACCTTTATATACATAGTCCCCAAGCGCGGATGACAATTCTTGATGAAGTAATTGATAAAATTTTTCTATTTTGACAGTCATTTATCTGTTATATTTTATATTAAATATTAATCTGTAGTACAAACAAACAAAGTGAACTATTGATTTATTATATGCTTTACCGTATCTTAAATAAATTTCGGCGCAACCATCTAAATCAATTTTTCTTAAACCTTGTTTTTTTAATGATCTTACAATTTTTAGGAAATTTCCAAAGTTTTTTGACTGTAAACAAACAGTTAGAGGCAAGAACACAAATTTAGCCGTAACATGATTGATTAATCTTTTTTGATTTTCATCATTTGGAATTGTTTTAGAAAAAGAACGCAAATCATTTACAGCTAGTAAAAAACCATTGAGCGCTTCTTTTGAAAACAATAGCCTAGAATTGGTTGCGGACCCTAAACGAGTAGTTCGTTGATAAAATTTGTCAGTCATAAAACCAACACGATTAGCAACCGTAAATACTTTCCCTAGAAATAAACCGTCTTCTAAAAATGGAACATTTTTAGGATATGTAACTTTGTATTGTTGCAGTATTTCTCTGCGATATAAGATTGCCCAACTTCGATCGGGGTCTTTAATTTTAACTCCACGAGGAGCAAAATATCCGTTAAAACCATCGAAAATTTCGTTTGTTTTATCTTCATATCGAGTTTCCCAAACTGAATTCCCTTTTGCATCAAAAATTTCGTAAGCTAAATACAATACGTCTAAATTTCGTGAGCTGGCATTTTGATACACCGCATGCAAGACATTAGGCACCGCATAATCATCAGGATCAATTGGTAAAATATAATCACCTTTAGCGATGGCTATAGCATTATTTCGTGCCATTGAAACTCCCTGATTTTCTTGATTAATTAAAATAATGTTGGGAAATTCTCGTTGAAGTACTTCCACAATTTCCTGACAACGATCTGGCGAACCATCATTGGTTACTATTATTTCATAATCCTCTTTTGGCAAATCTTGATTCTCTAAACTTCTGATACATTTTTCAATGTAGCCATCGACCTTGTAAGCCGGAATTATAATGCTAATTTTTTTTGTCTTTTCCATAAAAAGAAAAATAAAAGTTAAAATTCAAGTGCAGGTATTTTTTTTATAATTTGGGCTGGAACTCCAACTACTAAACTATTATCAGGGACATTGCGGGTAACTACAGCACCTGCGCCAACTATGACATTGCTACCAATTTTTACATCTGGTAATATGGTAGCGTTGGCCCCAATTTGAGTGAAAGAACCAATTTTACATCGTCCTAATACAATGGCAGCTGGCGAAATTTCTACAAAATCTTCGATGATACAATCGTGTGTTATGATGACATTATAATATAATATGCATCCCGTTCCAATTTTTGTGTCGTTTGAAAGGATTGCATTTGCTAAAATATTTGTTCCATCGCCAATAATTACATCGTATGAACCTAAAAATGCAGTATTACTGATGGTTGCTGTAAAAATTCCACCGAGAGCAATAAATTTATCGCTTAAATTTTTTCTTAAAACCGGATTTCCTATGCCAATAGTGAAGTGCTTATCAACTGTTTCAAAATAGTTAGAGGCTTCAGCTACAGATTTTAAAACAGGAAATACACCAAACAATTTATCTGGTGCATCCTGATTGACATCATCAAAGAATGCAAGGTTTGCTATTTGATTTTGCTGATGCAAAACTTCTAAAACTTCTTTTGCAAATCCTTTTGCGCCTATAATTAACATAGATTGGTGTTAATTATAGTGGTTGTTTTTTGTAATTCATCTTTAGTAAGTCCTGCATAAAGAGGTAAACAAAGCACTCGTGAAGCAACATCTTCAGAAATTGGCATTGTGGTTCCTTTAACAAAATCAATTGTATTTAGAGACGGATAAAAATAACGTCTTGGAAAAATTTCCGCAGCGTTCAAAGCTTTTTGAACCGTTAATAATTGTGCTTCTGACTGAAATAAAACAGGATAATAACTATAATTCCAGGTGGTATTTTCTCTTATTTTGATAGTTTTGATTATTCCGAAATTGAGATTAATGTTATAAAAATCAACAGATGATTTTCTGCTTTCGATAATTTGATTCATGTAGGGTAAAACAGCTAATCCCATGGCTGCTTGCAATTCGGATGTTTTTCCGTTAATTCCTAAACCATGAAACGCCAACGGTCCGTTGTGTCCAAAATTGTGGCTGTAATACATTTTATGGTTTAAAGCAGCATCTTTACAAAAAAGCGCTCCGCCTTCGCCAGTATGAAATAACTTGGTGGCATGAAAACTGCATGTGCTCACATCCCCAAAATCGAATATGGATTTTCCATAATACTTTACTCCAAAGCAATGCGCTGCATCGTAAATAACTTTTAAATTATGTTTTTTTGCAATGTCTTCGATTGCCTCAACATGACAAGGGTTACCGAAAACGTGTGTTGCTAAAATTGCTGTAGTTTTAGGCGTTATAGCTGCTTCAATTTTTGATTCATCAATAGTCAAATATTCGGGATGAATGTCAACAAAAATAGGTTTACAGTTTTCCCAAACTATGGATGATGTCGTGGCTACATAACTAAAAGGCGTAGTAATAATTTCGCCTTGGCTTCCTACTATTTTTAACGCAATTTGTATAGGAATAGTTCCATTGGTCATAATGATGACATTGGGAACCGTTAGATATTTTTTAATTTTTTCTTCTAATTCTAATAGCAATTCTCCTCTATTGGTCAACCATTGATTTTTCCAAATACGTTCTAAATATTGTTGATATTCCTCTAGAGGTGGAAAAAAAGTTTTGGTAACGTTTATCATTTTTGATTATACAGGCTAATAATTTAATTAATTTTATTATAGATAGATTTGCCGTAAAAAAACGGATTTAGATATACGCTCGTCAATTTATAAAGAGTTTGATTGAATTTTGTCTTCTTGACAATTCCTAGCTTTTTGAAAAGTAGTGCTGTAGTATAAACCCAATATTCATCAAGAACTAAAAGTTTTGACAAATGTGGATGCGCATATTTTTTTCGGATTTGGTAATTATTGACTAAAGATGATTTTACCAAAACGTCTTGTCCATTATTATTTGTAGCATTAGAATGCATTCTGTATCCAACGGTTTCTTTGTGAAAATAATATAATTTTTCGCCAGATCCTGTTAGTTTTAACCACATTGGATAATCCTCTACTAACCTATTTGTTTCATCATAACCACCAACGTTTAGAATGGCTTTCTTATTTAAAAAAAAAGACGGTGTATAAGAGATTCTGTCAGAAAGCAACAATATCTTATATTGATCGTGAGCGCTAAAAGAGTGGTGCATTAAATTATTTGGATATTGATGTGGAATTGTTTTTAAAAAATTCTTTTCTTCAAACGTATCTTTGTAAACTCTTACTTGGCTAAATATAATTTTGGCTTCCTGATTTTTGGCAACAAATTTCATGTTTTCTTCAATACAATTTGGCAACAAAATATCATCACCAGCAACCATCATAATCCATTCAGAATGACTTGAATTGATACATCTATTACAGTTAGCAGAAACCCCAGTATTTTGAGTTACTTTTATAAATTCAATTCGGGCAAATCTAGTTTTGACGCGCTCCAATTTTATCCATTGATCCACTTTTTCAATAGTGCCATCTCTAGAGAAATCATCTGATATAATTAGTTCTAAATCATTATAATTTTGATTATAAATACTTTCAAGAGTTTCCAATATAAAATCGGACGAATTATAAGTGGTTATTGGAACTGATACCAACATAAATATTTAAAAATGTTTTTCGTTAGGAATATATTTATGATGTTCTTGTATGTGAATTCTCTTTTGTTTTGTACCACACATTATGGATGCTTTTCTGATATCTTTTACAAAATTTTCAAACTGATTGCTGGCTAAATCAAGGGCAACTCCATCAAAATGTATCCAATCTAAATCGCCTAATTTAACATGTTTTTCTATCATTTTAGCTCCAGCCGCCACAGCCATCATACTGCCCAAACTCCCAATATCGTGACTACTGTAACCAGGAAATAAATTGGGTAAATCTAAATTTTCATAATGTCTTACCACAGCTATTTGACAAGCTTCTGGCGGAGTAGGATAACTTGAAGTGCATTGCAATAAAAACAAGTTTCTGTCGTTGAAAAAGTTTTCTAAAACAAATTTCTCATATTCTCTGTTAGTAAAACCGGTAGAAATTACCAAATCACCTTTGAATTCATCAATAGCTTTTTTAAGAAAAATTCGGTGGTTCGAAATCGTAGAGGGTAATTTAATCAACGGCGGGTTAAACTTTTCAATAAATAACAATGACGGATAATCTAACACTGATGAAAACCAGACTATTTCGTTTTGTTCACATTCAGTAACTAATATGTTCATCAAAGCGTCATTAAGTTCAACACCGTCTCTGTAATGTTTTAATTTGTTGCCAAAAGGTGAAATATATTCTGTAACTAATTCGTCTTCCGTGTAAAAAGTTTCGACATCTCGTTTCTGAATTTTGATCATATCGGCACCTGCATTTTTTGCCAACTTAATCATTTTTCTTAAACGATGTGCATCACCAATGTGATTGTTTGTCAATTCGGCAACTATTATGGTATAATTTTCTGTAGCTATTTTTTTTAGCAACTTTTGATACTCTATTGCATTTTCAAATTTAGATTTAGTACCTACAATTGCATCTTGTTCTCTAAATTGGTTGAATTCAGAAACAGAAACACTACTAAAATTAGCATTACCAACATGTCGCAACTGCAATCCTAATTTGTCTTTTAAGTATTGCTGAATGAAAACGTACTGCGATTTCTGGGTTTTGAAAAGTATTTCTCGGTATAGAGCATCATGCTCATTAGAATCTATCTTTTCTGTTTTTTCTATGTCAAAGTCAAAACCTATTAAATATATTGGCAAGTTTTTTTCAGAAATCTGATTAATCAACCAAGCCAGTTTTATCGCTGATAGCAATAAAAAATCGATTAGTTCAAAACTATTCTTTTCAAAAAGAGCCGCTATATGTTCAACACCTTCATTGGTCAACGGATTATAATTGGCATGAATAAATTCGGTGTCTTTAGGTAGAATTTCCGTTAATTTTTGATTGGAAATGTAAACCTCATTTTTAAAACCATTTTTTTTGAATGTTTCTAAAACTCGATCCGCATAAAATATTGTAAAATAACCGTTTATCAATAACTCCGAATCGTTTATGTTGATAATAAGAGCATTAGAAAGCACCTCTTTATTGATTTGCTTTATGCTTTCACCCTTTCCAACAATTACGATATTTTTAAAATCAGTTGGAAATTTTGAAACGATACTTTTCAGCGGGTTGTAAAAATTCTCCATTATATTTTTTATTATTTACTTTAACGTCAAGTCCTAGTTTATTTGCCATGTTCAATCCTGGCAGAATATCCCAACTACGCGCGCCTTTAGGATTTTGAAACATTTTATATCTTCCTGTTAGTACGCAAAACATATTATACATGCAGCAACCTATTATTCTGTATTCAAATCCCTCTTCTAAATTCAGTAAATCTTGTTTAGAAAGCGATGAGGAAATTCCGTAAATTCTAGAATCAAATTTTTCAAAAACCAACGCATCACTCAACAAATAGTGATTTAGTTCGGGTAAGGCAATTAATGCCTCGTGAAATAGTGTTCCTTTATAAATGCACACGCCAATTCCCCATTCCATCAACCCAGAAACAAAATTTTCAGTGCCATCTATTGGGTCAACAACAGCAGTATAATCGTAAGCCGCGAGATTAACATCACCTGACGAATACGATTCCTCGGTAATTATTTGAACCGAAGAATAGGTTTTGTTGATGTAATTACTGCAGATGCTGTCTAACAACATATCTCCTTCAGAAACATAACTATCGTCTGCTTTCTTTTTTTTTGTATTTCGAAGCGTTAGCACCATTTCTAAATTGGCTTTAATTTCCGAAATAAGAGGTGTCAATATATTCATCTATGATGGCTCTATTGTATTTTAAAATATTTTCTACCATTTGGAAATCAAATTCATCATCGATATCCAAACCGCATAATTTATTGGTTATCACGGCTCCTACTTTCCTTCCCAGAAAATTATCAGTAGTGTTTTTTGTAGCGGCTCTAAAAACATCGGTGCTAAAAACTTTGTATCTATCGCCAAAATCCTGTCTTCGCAGCATCGATTTTCCAAAGTCATTAAAGGAAGGCACTAAAACACCACTTTCAACTTTATACAATCTGCCTTCACTTTCGCAAACAGTTCTCGAAGAAGACAATGATGAATTATTAACCAATTGTTCAATACATTTTTGTACGTGCTCAATACTTCTGAAAACAAATGTTGGTCGTAACCATACTAAAATATCTGGTTGCGGAATAGCGTGTTTTTCAAATTTTTGATACAAATCAATCAAAATATCTTGTTCCATTGCTGTCGAAGATGCGGCATGTTGCGAACGTAAAAAAGGCACTTCGGCTCCAAATTGTTCTGCAATTTCAGCATACTCTTGAGAATCTGTAGAGCAAAAAACTCTGTCAATGTTTAAGGCTTTTGCAAATTGAATAGCATAAGACATGAGGGGTTGCCCATTTAATAATCGGATATTTTTATTTTTTACACCTATTGAACCAGAGCGAGCCGGAATTATAGCATATATCTTCATATTTATCTTTTAAGCTTGTCTTTAATGTAAAGTATAATTCCTTTAAGATTTACTCTTTTATTTAATTCATTCAAACTAAAAATTATGGTTAGCAAAACAATAATTGATTCGGCGTAATACGCATTGGGATAGCCCAATAATTTGATGCAAATTAAGCACATCGACAACGACGCTAGTGATACCAATGAAAGAGATATAACTTCTTTTGAAAATTGAAAAGAATATTTTGATTTTAAAACTGCAATTATGATTACCATAAAAATAAAATAACTTACTAGCATTGATATTCCCAATCCATTTATACCATAATATTTATAAAATAATATATTGAAAATAAGCAGTATTACATTTGTTATGACTTCAACTATTATAAAAAGTTTATTGTCACCTTTTGCTAAAATAACAAAACTAGTTACCCAAACTAATCCTTTCATGGGAATGGCTAGTACTGACCAGAAAATAAAATCTTTAGCAACTAAAAATTCTTTACTTAATAATATTCTAATTAACAAGGGTGCTGTAAAAATTAATAAAATGAGTACGACACTCAAAATAATGATTACTAATTCAGCTTGCTGATTAACCAATTCTTTCCACTTAAATTCAGTATCAATAACTCCAGCAAGTCTCGGAAAATAGTCGGTTGCCATGGCTGTAAACACCATTCCTACATAACCTTCAACGATAGCTTGACCAGCATTATAAATTCCAAGATCAGATAAAGTACCCGTTTTTGATATAAAAGCATTTAAAATAAATGCTATAGCTGTAGTCATCAAATTAACAAATGTTAAACTCAAACCCAGTTTAACCATTGGCATTCCAAGGGTGATTGTTTCAGTCCAATTGATAGCGACTTTATTGAATTTTACTTTGTTTCTAAAGTATAAGGAAACCAGAAAATTACCAAATGCTGTAACTATTATGGCTGGCACAACGCCTTGAATTCCGTAACAATAAAAAATGGGTAACGCAACGATTAAACCTGTTACAGCACCTATAATATTTGCTTGAGCCAAATAGCCTATTTGTCGTGTACCTCTTAAAAAAGTATAAATTCCTCCCGACAAAGCCCCAAAAAGAAAGGTTATAGAAAGTAAAATATAGGAACTAGTATGGTTTGTAGAACCAAATGCAAATTTGCTTAAAAGTGGTGAAAAGGCAATCGTTAAAACAATGCCTAAAGCTGCCGTGATCCAAATCCAGCGTTTAAAAACGGTAAATGTTTTATCCATAGTAACTTTATCACCAGAGGAATATGCTTTAGAAATATCTTTAACAGCACTTTCAGAAATTCCAAGGGATGAAATGGTTTTTATTAAATTTAGGCTTGACATAAACAAGCCATTTAAACCCATTCCGGCTGTACCAATTAGTATTGCCAATGCTTTGCTTCTGATAAGGGTAACAAAAATATTGAACACCTGAACACCACCAAAAATGGAAGTTGCCTTAAAAATTGATTTGTAATTAGTAGTTTTTAATTCCACTATTGTAACTTATCTATTAAAAATTGTTAAGAATTTCAATAATTTTTATAACATCGGCTTGTGTCATAACAGGGCTAATTGGCAAGCTCAACACTTGCTCATGAATAGAATTGGTTATTGGATAATCCAAATGATTCAGCTCTTTAAATGCCAATTGTTTATTGGGTGGAATAGGATAATGAATTAAAGTTTGCACTCCGTTGTTTGTTATATATTCTTGCAGTTTATCTCTTTCTTGACATCGGATGACAAATAAATGCCAAACGTGTTCCTGATTTTCTTCACACTTCAAATCACGATTGGAAGGAACAGGAAGTTGAATTTTTGAATTATTAATTTCATTGAGATACATTGCCGCTATAGTTCTCCTATGCTGATTTTCGGTATCAATGTAATTCAATTTGACTTCTAAAAAAGCAGCCTGAATTTCGTCCAATCTACTATTTAATCCCTGAAATTCGTTGATATATTTTTTTTTACTACCATAATTTCCTAAAGCACGAATATGGTTTGCTAAAGCGTCATCGTTGGTAGTCACTGCACCCGCATCTCCCAATGCTCCGAGATTTTTTCCTGGATAGAAGCTAAATCCAGCAGCATCCCCAAGATTGCCTGTCATTTTTCCATTCCAATTGGCACCTATAGCTTGTGCGTTATCTTCAATAATTTTCAAATTATATTTTTTCGCTAAATCAACCAATTTATCATCCCAGCAAACTTGACCATATAGATGAACAACCATAATGGCTTTAGTTTTTGATGTGATTTGACTTTCTATTAAAGCCGTATCCAAATTAAAACTATCATTTTTTGGTTCAACCAAAACGGGTTTCAATCTGTTATCTGTAATTGCTAAAACCGAAGCGATGTATGTATTCGCAGGAACGATAACTTCGTCCCCTTCTGTCATAAAACCCATATCAATGTACGCTTTCAATATAAGTCGCAACGCATCTAAACCATTGGCAACTCCAATGGCATTAACAGACCCAATGTAATTTGCTAACTTTTTTTCGAAACTATTTAATCTTTCTCCCATTAAAAACCAACCCGAATCAATGACTTCTGAAGCAACTCTTTTGAGTTCTGTAGCGTGTTGGGCATTTATTTTTTGAAGGTCTAAAAATTTAATCATTGTATTTTTTATAAACTTTTGGATACTATTGCTATTTCACAACCCATATCGGGCATGTATTGAATCATTTTATCAAAACCATCTAAAATAGATGGCGTAAAAATACCATCATCTATTAGTTTTTTCATTTGCGAATGGGCAAATGGTTTTATAAAATAGCTCTCAATTTGTGGGACCTCATAACCATTATTTTTAAATAATTCCGAAAAAGAATTCATATCCCAAACCAATCGTCTTCCAAATTTTTTATCATTAGCAGAAAAGTCATAAATCTCACCGATAATTCCAGCCTCAAAAGCCAAAACTCGATGAAAAGACTTGGCATTGGGAACAAAAGAAATCACTTTAGTGTTCTGATTACAAATTTTTTTAATTAACGTTAAAATTTCACTGGGATTGTCAATTTCATGCAAAAATCCAGAAATTAAAATGACGTCAAAGTTTGAGTCTAATTCTTCGATAGCATCTTGAATGGGCTTGTTAATAATTTTAATTTTTGGATTGCCGTTTACTTTTTGGATTGCCGATTCGTAAAAATGAGTATCTAATTCTACTATGGTCATTTTTTGAAAATCAGTGTAATGCTCAAAAATTGGATTGTATCCGCAGCCAATTTCTAATATGTTCTTGGCTTCAAAAATTGAAAATTGATTAACTAAATAGCGATAACGATATTTTCTTAAAACATCTTCAAAGGGAAGTTCATTATAATCTTGATGATAATTTTGTGTTACGCTCATTTTTATTTTAATTAATTATTGCCTTTAAAACTTCAGTGAAATAATCTAAATCATTAATCGATAAATTTTGATGACATGGGATAAAAAAGGCATCTTCACCATAAAAGATGCTACTTTGTATACCATTTTGTATCAAGAAAGTTTTTAATTTGTTTAAATCATTAATTATAGAATTGTTGTTTAAAAGCAATGCTGATGGAAAAATATTTTGATTTGTTTGAAACCTTGGTGTAAAACCTAATTTCAAAAACTGCTCAAGCAAATAGTCGAAATTTTGATTTCTTTTGTATAATAAATTTGATTCATTTTTTAAATCATTTGATATTACATTTTGAATATATTGCTTTTGGTTTTTGTCTAATAACGTGCTTGGGGTAGTCTTTTTTTTGGTATTGGAAACCAATAATCCGCCTATTTGTAGAGGGAAAAATTTCGGAAAACTATATACCGAAAAATTTCCATAGTGCCCAACATTTTGTTTTTCATCTTGGCTAAAGAAAGTTGTGCAACAATCTTCAATAATGGGTATGCCTGTTGTTAGTAATTTTTCAATTTCAAGGTACGGAAACCCGAATTCATGGTTAACAAAAATAATTTTTGTTTCAGGAAGTAATTCTCTGTTCCAGCGGCAATATTTCTCAATAGATTTAGTAACACACGAACTTATATAAAAATTTTCTGAAGTGGTTACAATAGTAACTAAATCATTTTTATTCAAATTATAGTATTGAAGTGCCAATTCTATAGCTTCTCTTCCGTTAAAGGTGTAATTCCAATTTCCTTCGCCAAATTTTTTATCAAAATAACCAACTGCGAAATTATCATTCGGCAATTCATTATTTATGGCAATATGACTGCTAGTAAAAGGGCTAATTCTGTACGAGGGTACCAAAAATAGGTCAGGATTAATGATAAACATTATACTATCTTTTTGTAAAATTCATACAATAAAGAAATAGAACATCCTATGCTTTCTTTAAATTCGCACAAACCGTTATTAGGAACAGAATAAACTGTAGAATGACCAATATCTATAGTTTCTATGCCTTGATTTTTGTAATAGTTAAAAATATTGAATGACAAAAAATTCATTGTTTTATATTCTGAAAATTGAGGCAAATCTCCCCAATAAATTATACGAACTATAGAAGGTGCGATATTGTAAACTATGGCAGCTGCAATAGTTTGGGTAGTTGTTTTTATTAGAAAAAAATCCATCGGAATTACAGTAGCAGTTACAAGAAGTTGTTCCCAAGTTAGCCTTAACGGAAAGCCTCGTTCATTTCTATTTTGAACAATCACATCATAGGCTAATTTACCTTGATTGGACTCTAATTTTTCGAAAAGTAATCCAAAAGCAGTTGCTTTTTTTAAATTTTTCTTGGCATTGTACCAAATTTTTTGCTCATAATCAATATTGAGATTGGCTGTTTGAAAATGATAATTTAATTCAATATTTTGTGTGTCAAAACCAGCACGATAGATACAATTTGTAACCTTTGCTGAAAAATCTTCGTTATAAAAAAAAGGTGGTTGAATTATTTTAATTCCGATAAATCCATTTGTTGAAGCCCAATTAAATAGTGATTCTAGAGTAGCGTCTATTTGATACAATTTTATATCACAATTAACAAATTCAAAGCCACCAAAAGTAGCCGAAAAAGGACTCAAAAGTACTTGATTTTGCAAACCAAAAATAATTCCTAATCGTATTTTAGTATCTCGAAAAATTAAATAATATACTTTTTCAAACCTAGCTGAATTTAATTTGCTAAACGCACCCGAATTAAAAATATGATTGGGTTTAGGAAAGCTAGCGTCAAAAAATTCAGGAGTTACTTCGAGGATTTCCATAATTTGAATTCTTTATAGTCTCTAAAATAATCGTTTTCATCAAATATTTCAGAAGCTAAAACCATACAAATCGAACCACTTGAAAAATGATCTAAATCTCGCCATAAACCAGGCGGAATCAACAAACCTTGATAGGGTTGAAATAAATCAAAGCTTTGTTTAATATTCCCATCATCAACAGTTACTTTAAAACTTCCGCTTAAGGCAATCATTATTTGGTACAAATCTTTGTGGGCATGCCCACCACGGCTATTTCCTCCTGGAACGTCATATAAATAATAAATTCTCTTAATATCAAAAGGAACTTCTACGCTATTGGTAATTGAAGTCAAATTACCGTTTAGTTGATGGTTTTTTGGCAATGTTAATAGCATACACTCGTAAACAGAAGTTGCAATCATAACTACTATTTTTGTAAATAATCTTCAAGTTCTCTTAAATAATCTCCTTCTTGAAATTCATCATTACATAAATGCAATGAAACAGAATTTGTCGAAAAATTTTCCATATGTCGCCAGTGTAACTCAGGAATATATAGTGCAAAGTAACTTCTGTTGAGCGTAAAACGTTGCAATGTCCCGTCAGGAAAAGTGATTACTACATCAAAGCTTCCGCTTAAAGAAATAATTACTTCATGTTGTGTTTTATAGGCATGTCCGCCTCGTGTTTCTCCTCCTGGTACATCGTAAATCCAAAACACTCTTTTAATCTGAAAAGGTAGGTGATTAGGGTGTTGTATAAACGTTAAATTACCACGTAAATCATGTATTTTAGGAAGTTGAATGAGTTGTGGTTTTTTCATTTTCTATAGTATCAAAAAACAGTGCTTTTTTACACAGCTTCGCTCTGTCAGTCACAGAAGCAAACTAACAAAGTAAAAATTATTAAAGCCAAGATTGACTTTATAAAGTATTCAAGGTATTTATTAATTCTTGTTCAAAAACTAATAATCCCGAATTATCGTGATGCTTGGTGAGATAAAAAACTACTTTCTTTTGTATCTCAATTTCGATTTTACTAGATAACTGTTTAATATATTCTTCGTTTAAATTATTCCCTTCCAATACCACTTCTATTCTGCCACTATCAATACCTTTCATATAATCTCCTACAATAAAAACACGATGAACCGCACCCATTCTTTCCAAAACCATTTCGATAATAGTATCTAAACCAATGTACTTGCGTACAATTTGTTGTAACAAAATAAAAAAAGGATTGTGCTGATTAGCCTTGTAAGTTATTTTTTGATTTGATTCATTTCGTATCAAATAACCTGCTTCAGTAAGGTTGTTAAGTTCTTTTCGGATGGCATTGGTAGACTCTTGCATCTCGGATGCTAAACCACGAAGATAGCCTTCATTTGCTACGTTTATAAAAAACTTAACAAGGAGACGCAATCGTGTTTTTGAGGTTATTAAATTTTCAAGCATCAATTAAAAATTCCGAGTAACAAATGTACTCATAAATTTTAAAAAATGTTAAATTAAACTAAATTTTAAGATAATATATAAAAAATTTTAAGATTTAAACTACTCAAAATAAAGTTTAAATAACGAGTAAAACTAAAAAAATTACTGTCGTAAAATAATTTTAACTCCCAATTGTTCTAATACTAATGTTATTTGACTTTTATCAACTTTATCAACAATCCCTTTTTGTCCAATAAAGGGTCCAGATGGAATTTCGTATAAACTGCCAGGTTGAATGCCAACAACTTCGAAAGAAACCACTTTATCTTTAAGCCATTTCTGCATTAATTCAATTTCTGTTTCCTTAATAATTGCTGGCTGTCCAAGCCAATAAAGATAGCGTACCACACCCGAAACTTGAAAGACTTGTTCTCTATCTTTTGATTCCAGTTTTACAAAAACATAAGACGATAATAATGGTACTTCAACTTTTTTTTTTCTATCAGACCATTGCCGTTCTTGAAATATCATAGGACAATATACTTCTATGTTGAGTTGAAGTAAACGCGCAACAACTTTTTTTTCTTGTCTTGACTTTGTATATAGAGCATACCATAGCATAATATTATTTTTACTTATGTTGTTAAAATTACTGAAAAAAATTTAACTGTTACCAAAAAAAAACCCTCGATTACTCGAAGGTCTTTTCTATTTATTTTAAAGAATATATTATCTCTTCACCACTCTCACGGTTTGAACACTGTCCTCTTGCGATACAACTACGTTGTAAACAC
>NZ_JANXUG010000031.1 GCF_025352015.1 Flavobacterium sp. | reverse complement strand
GTCAATATTGCCCAGTATCTCCGGGATTTTTGTCGTCAAATTAAAAGTCTCGTAACCTTGTGATCCTGTGTAATCACATAAAGAATAATCACTTGGTGCTGTCGCAACAGGTGTGGGGTTTACTATGAGCTGGAGGGTGACTATTTGATAACATGATGAAGTACTAGAAGATACTCTAATAAAAATTGGTTGCAAATAAGGGATGATATTAGTATAATTTGTATTGTTAAGAATGCGAGTTCCATTAGTATCAGCATCTACAAAGGTTTCATGAAAAGTGAGCGTATACAGATTACCACCTGTCACCGAATTAATGACTTGTGTTAAATCAAAAGTTTCAAATCCATCATTATTGGGGTCACAAATTTGTAAGGGTATTGGGTTATTTACCGCAAAATTAGCATTAACACTCACTGTAACAGGTTTAATATCAAAACAAGTTCCAACGGTACTCTTAATATAATAAGTTCCACTTGTTGCAACTGCTGTGGGATTTGCAAGTGTAGTTGTAGCGGCAGCATTAGTCCAGTAACTCAAAGTTCCCCCTCCCGTACTTCCTGCTGTAACGAATGATAAAGTAATATTTACAGTACTAGGCGAACAAACTGCTGGTGGATTTGTAATGCTTAAAACTGGCGTAGTTGTGATAGTTACCACCACTGGCTTTATATCTGAACAAGAACCTAAAGAACTCTTTATGTAATAAGTGCCGCTTGTTCCAACTGCTGTCGGATTTGCAAGTGCCGTTGTTGCGGCTGCATTAGTCCAATAACTCAAAGTTCCGCCTCCCGTACTTCCCGCCGTAACAGCTGGTAAAGTTATATTAACCGCAGTTGGAGAACAAGCTGCTGGCGGATTGGTAATAGTTAATACTGGTGTTGTGGTACATTTTGCAAAACATGTGATTGTTTGGCTAGGCGTGCAAATGCCATTCCAGGTAAGTGTAAAAGTTACCGCTTGTCCTTGTGTTACTCCTGCCACATCAAAATGAGATGGTGCGATTAAATTTCCTGTTACAACTGGACCTCCATCAACTGTATAACTGTAAGTAAAACTTGTTTGACCCGCGTTATTAAAATCAAAAGCCACAGAAGTAGCAGTTGTATTGGCAAAATCACAAATTAAATTGGGAGTTGTCGTTGGGGGTGTATTACTGATAAGAACAATAATATCTGCTCTTGTACTTTCGCATCCTCCAATTGTTTGACTTACATAGTAGTGTGTTGAAGAACCTACAGCTCCTGTTGTTATAGGTGTTGGTGCTGTTGTCGAAGCAACGCCTCCTGTTGCATTTGTTCCGTACCAATTTAAAGTTCCGCCAGCACTTGAAGTTGCGACAAGCGGCACAGCTACGGCATTTTGACAATAAGTTATAGGAATTACAACTGATGGTGGTGCCACTGGTATTATTGGATTTACCGTCAACGGAATGGGTGTTGAGTAACAACCTGAAATTAAATTTCTTATAGTAACATTGTAAATATTAGGTACTAATCCAGTAAAAGTTGGACTTGCTTGATAATTTATTCCATTTACACTGTACTGATATACAGACATCTGATAACTACCAATATCCGAATAATCTTCGGGATCTATCGCCGTCCAATCTGCTGGATTCCAAATTAAACTAGGTTTTATTACTGTGTTCAATCTTCGGTATGTGTAGCCATTTTGACCACTCGGAGTGAATGTAGAACCATCTGTAGGTCCCCATAAATCGATTTCAACATCAGATGCTGTAGTTAATCTTATATTATCGTTATTATTTACTCCGCCACACGAGGTGAAAGTTTGATCTGGAATTATACCCGCAATATTGGCGTTATTACTCACCTTTATAACATTGGTAGAATTATTTGCAATGATTCCATTTAATGGGAGATCACAAGATAAATTTGCAGTTACTGGTGGAGATCCCCAAGTGTAAAATTTTAATTTGTAATTTGTTAAATTTATTGCAGCACCTGTGCCATTATATAGTTCAACATATGTCAACGAACCCGAATTAGCATCGGTTACTTCAGAAATAAATAAGTTCGTTGGAATAGGTTCTACCGGATTATTTACGGGACTTGTAAAAACGATTGTTCCTGTTGGTAACGGACACGTTGGTTGTTGAGTTACACTCACATTTGGCACCTGACATAACAGTGCAACATCTATCAAAGATAAATTATCTAGAGCAAAATCATTTCCTGCGCCGCCACCAAAAAACTGGCTGTCTGTAATCCAAATTTGAGCATTATTTGTTGTTGCTGTCCATCTATAAACTACTTTAGTCCAAACAGATGGAAAGCCAACGGGACATATTGACGGACCAGACATTAGTGTTGGAATAGTTGTCGTTCCGTTTGTATTAACGTCTAATATGGCAGAGTTGCTACTATTATTTGTTGACGAGATTGAGCGAACGTAATACGTAAATTCATAAGTCCGTCCGCTTACAACGCCAATACTTGAACCATTTAGTAATTCCCAAACCTTATCATTTGGACTACCCGATCCGTCAACGACCATCATTTTTCCGGTACCACTAGGATAATCTCCACAGTGCGCGTAATTTGCCGTATTCATCGTGAATGGATCAGTAATTATATTATAATTTCTCGGCGCACTATTTCCAGCTGCCGCAGGCAAATTATAGGCTGTTGTAAAGCCAGTTCCTGATCCTCCACTTTCAAATCCTCCATTAACAAGAAGATTTTGTGCCATTCCATGGATGGGAAAAAATACGAGTAAAACCAACAGTATTTTATATAAGAAAATATTTTTCTTCATTATGCTTTCACTTAATTGGTAGGTTATTTTATTTTAGAATTGTTGACAAAAAATAGGTAACAAATATATTGATTTTTAATAGCTTAATAAAAAACTGCCTTTTAAATTAAGGTTAATTATAGTTTTCGACTTTTTCTTCTAACTCGCTCTGCTTTCAATAAGTTTAGTTCTCTACTAGTTTGACCAGCTACTGAAGTGTTTTCTTCAGCTCTTCTTATTAAATACGGCATAACATCTCGAACAGGACCAAAAGGCAAATATTTTGCAACGTTGTAACCGTTTTCTGCCAAGTTAAAACTGATATTATCACTCATTCCATATAATTGTCCAAACCATATTCGGTTATCATTTTTAGATAGACCTTTAGTTTTAATCAATTCTATCGCTTTATAGGAACTTAATTCGTTGTGAGTGCCGACAAAAATTGACATTGTATCTAAATGATCCATCATGTAAATCATTATCTTGTCATAATTTGCATCGGTTGCTTCTTTACTTTCACAAATAGGTGTTGGATAGCCATTTTCTTGAGCACGTTTGATTTCTTTTTCCATGTAAGCACCTCGAACGAGTTTCATTCCTATAAAAAATCCTTCGGTTTTAGCTTGATCTTGCAATTTTTTTAAATAATCAAATCTGTCCCAGCGATATAATTGTAAGGTGTTGAAAACAATAGCTTTTTCTTTATTGTACTTTCTCATCATTTCGGTAACCAAATCATCAGCTGCATCTTGCATCCAACTTTCTTCACCGTCTATCAGAAGTGCTACATTTTTTGCGTGAGCTGTTTTACAAATCAAATCAAAACGAGCCACCACTCTATTCCACTCTTTTTGTTCCTCTATGGTTAACGGTTTCTTTTCTCCAATTTTTGTATACAAATCAAAACGACCTAAACCTGTAGGTTTAAATACGGCAAACGGAATGGCTTTTTTCTCCTCGGCGAATTCAACTGTTTTTAAGGTCATTTCTAAAGCCGCATCAAATTGCTCTTCTTCTTCTTTACCTTCTACGGAATAATCTAAAACCGATGAAACATCTTTGGTAAACATTTTATCGACCACCGAAAGACAATCTTCTTCATTAACACCACCACAAAAGTGGTCAAAAACAGTAGCTCTAATTAATCCCTCTACCGGTAAATGTGCTTTCAAAGCGAAGTTAGTAACCGCAGTTCCAATGCGTACTAACGGCTCATTATCAATCATTTTAAATAAAAAATAAGCTCTTTCTAATTCGGTATCCGTTTTGAGGGCAAAAGCAACTTGTGTATTGTTGAAAATTGTTTCCATAATTCGATTTATCGGAACAAATATAAAAGACTTTTAGCAATTATTGTTTTTAAAAACTAGTTTGAAGTTGCAATTTTTTTTATCATTCCGTTGAAAATAAAAAAATGAAATGGTAGCATTGAATACCAATATAGTCTGCCAAAAATGCCTATGGGTCTGAATGTAGCAATTTGATGCAAAACATTATTTTCGTCTATCCTAAATTCAAGCCAAGCCTCACCAGGCAATCGCATTTCAGCAAAAAGCAATAAGCGTTTGTTTTCTTTGTCTGCCAATAAAACGCGCCAAAAATCAAGCGAATCACCATTATCTAGGTGCGTTGGGTTTGTTCTTCCTCTACGCAGGCCAACTCCACCAAAAATTTTATCTACAAAACCTCTTAATTGCCATAAACTATCGGCATAATACCATCCTTTATTACCACCAATTGACCAAATATTTTGTAAAACTTGATCTACACTATTAATTTTCATGGATTTGTAATCCTTAAGGCATCCAAAATTTGGAACTTGAATATAATTCGATAGACTTTTTTTAAAGCGACTACTCACCAAACTATCTTTCCAACTTGAAATCACTAAATTTTGCTCAATCTTTTCAAATGCTAATTTAATGGCATCTACATAAGAAATTGGTTTTATCGCAAGTTTATTTTGAAGTCGGTTGTCTTTGCAAACCACTTCTACTTTCATACTGTCTACAAGGTTTACCGCCAATTTATAAGAAGTGGACGTAACAAAATACAACCAATAGGAAGATAATTTTGGGGTCATCACCGGAACCGTGATTATGAGTAGTTTGATGCGTCGTGTTTTGGCATACAATTGCATCATTTGTTTGTAGGTAATTATATTTGGTCCACCAATATCAAAAGATTGATCATAACAATCTGCTCTGTTTTGCACACCGGTCAAATATTGAATCACATCTCTGATGGCAATGGGCTGTGTTTTAGTCAAAACCCATTTGGGGGTAATCATAACAGGTAATTTTTCGCATAAATCACGAATGATTTCAAAAGATGAACTGCCAGAACCTACTATAATTCCTGCTCTTAAAACCGTTAATCTGGGAGCTCCTTTATATAATATTTTTTCGACACTATTTCTAGATAGCATGTGTTTGGATAAATTTGGGTCATTCACAATACCACTTAAATAGATAACTTGTTTGACATTCATGTACTCTGAATACGTATTGAAATTTTTTGCTATTATGGATTCCATTGTGTCAAATGTTTCAACAGAACTCGACATAGAATGTATCAAAAAATAAGCAATGTCTATGTGTTCTGGACAATTATCAAGATTTACTTCGTCTAAAAAATCGACTTCCCAGATGGTTACTAACGAAAGAGTTTGTTTATCTAAACCTAACCTAAATTTGTCTCGAACAGCGCATGTAACTTCATGACCTTGTTCTAATAACTCGGGTAATAAACGTCTTCCCACGTAACCGTTGGCACCTGTTACTAAAATTTTCATTTGCTTGTTTTACTGATTAATCTGCCAACCATAAATTTCTATAATTTTTGTTTTTATCATAATCTTGTGCTTGCTTTTCAGTATTAAAATACCGATTTTCCCTAGGATCATTTCCAACACCAGCAATATATGCCCAATTTCCCCAATTACTGCATTCATCGTAATCAATGAGTTGCTGCTCAAAATAGGACGCACCATACCGCCAATCTAGTTTTAAATCATTACAAAAATAACTCGCTACGTTCTGTCTGCCGCGATTACTCATAAATCCAGTACGTTGCAATTCAATCATATTGGCATTTACAAAATCTGATTTTGTAGTTCCGTTTATCCAGTGGTGAAGTAGTTTTTCACTGACCGATTTTGGAATTTGCTTTTCAGATGTAATACCAGCAGGTAAAAACATTTTTGACTGATGTTTCTTAAACATAAACCGAAAGAAATCTCTCCAAAGCAATTCAAAAACCAACCAATAAGTTGATTCGTTAGCACCGAATTGCATCTCATATTTTTTTAATTCAAAGTAAATATATCTCGGAGAAATACAACCTAATGCTAACCAAGCCGAAAATTTAGAAGAATAATTGGCACCTATCAATCCGTTTCGAGTTTCTTTATAAATTGAAATATTCTTGGTTTCAAAGAAATAATAATTTAATCGGTTGAGCGCTTCTGTTTCACCACCTTTGAATTGCATCGCTGCTCGTGAATCTATTTCAATAAATTCAAGATCTAAATCTTCCAACGACGGAAGTATAGTTTGCGGAATATCGGGCGAATTTATGGTTGCGGGTTTATCAAAAACAGACCTAACAACGGCATCTTTTTCTGTTTTTTTTCTGAAATTGGTAAATACATCTGGAATATCTTTTATGGAAAAAGGTAAATCTTGAGCATGATATAATGTGCTGGAACTGAAGGTTTCAAATTCACATCGCAATTTAAAAAGCGCTGTTTGGACTAATTGTTCCGCTTGCTTTTCTTCGTAAGCAACTTCGCGTTTCGCAAAAACTTTGGATACATTATATTCTGAAACTATTTTGGGGATTGCGATTTCGGGTTTGTCTCTCAAAATGATCAGTCCAGAACCTAAATCCCTTAAGTTCTTATCAAGATTTTTTAAGGATTCTAACAAAAATTGGGCTCTAAAACTCCCTGTTTTTTTAAATCCAAATTCGGTGCTTTCATAATGAGAATCGTCAAAACAATAAACTGGTATTACCTGGTCGCTTTGAGCAATAGCTTTAACTAACGTTTCATTATCTTCTAATCGTAAATCGGTTTTAAACCAAACAATAGACTTTTTCATAATTTTTTAAGTTTTTTTTCATACAAGGTTTCAAAAACCTTGTATGTTTGATATTTATTTAGAATACCTGCATGGTCAAAAAAGACCTTGCAGGATTTATAATTCATTTATATTTTTCAAATAATATTCAGCTTGTTGCAGCATAGCTGTTTTGTCGTCGGGTTTCATTTTTCTCCAAACGTTATACATCATTCCAATTCTTGGATTTTTCGCTAATTTGTCTTCATTTCTGTCATAAAAATTCCAATAAAGACTGTTGAAAGGGCATGATTTTTCGCCTGTCTTAAGTGCTTTTTTATAAAAACAAGTTCCACAATAATTACTCATTTTATCAATGTAGGAAGCCGAACTTACATAAGGTTTTGTGCCCACAATGCCGCCATCAGCAAACTGACTCATACCGCGCGTGTTGGTAATTTCTACCCATTCTATTGCATCAATATAAATCCCGAGATACCATGCATCAATTTCATCGGGATGAATTCCTGCCAAAAGCGCAAAGTTTCCTGTAATCATCAATCGCTGAATGTGATGCGCATAGGCATATTCTAGCGATTGATTTATGGCATCTTTCATGCAGTTCATTTTTGTTTTTCCTGTCCAAAACCAGTCGGGTAATTTTTCTTGATTGTTAAAGAAATTCATAGTGGCAAATTCGGGCATTTTGTTCCAATAAATGCCACGCATGTACTCGCGCCAACCAATTATTTGACGAACAAAACCCTCTAACTGATTGAATTCTATTTCGTTTGGACGCTTGCACCATTCTTCGATACATCGGTCGATGACTTCTTTCGGAGAAATCATTTTTACATTCATAGAAAACGAAATTCTCGAATGATACAACGACCATTCATTTGGAGTCATCGCATCTTGATAACTTCCAAAAAGCTGCAAACATTCTTTGGCAAAAAAATCTAATAATTGTAATGATTGCACTCTATTTATGGGCCAAACAAAGTTTGTAGTATCGATAGTTCCAATAGTTTTAACGTTGGTTTTTGCTATTTCGTTATAGATATCAGAAACATCATTATTGAACACAAATGGTGGCGTTGGTTTGTGGTCTTTTGGTAATTTTTTTCTGTTATCACCATCATAATTCCACTGACCGGTGAGTGGTTTGTCGTCATGCATCATCACATTGTGTTTTTTTCGCATGGCACGATAAAAACTTTCCATCAAGTAAATTTTCTTGCCTTCAAAAAAATCTCCTAGCTCCTTTCGAGTTGTAAAAAAATGTTCAGAATCAACAACAGAACTTGTAATTGTTAATGATTCACAAAGTTTTTTTAAGTTTAAATCTACACGGTATTCATCTGGAAATTGGTATTCAAAATGAGTAAAATTGTGTTTTGAAATTAAATTTTGAATGTTTTTTTCAAAGGATTGCAAGTTGCTAGTATCATTCAAATGAATGTACATTACTTGATGATTTTTTGCTCGCAATTCGTTAGAAAAAGCTTGCATAGCTGCAAAAAAACCAACTACTTTTTGAATATGATGTGTTGCATAATCGGTTTCGGAACGAATTTCCATTAATATATAAGTAACGAAATCATCTGTAGTTTTGAACCACGAATGATTGCTATTTAATTGATCACCGAGAATTAATTTTAAAGTTTTTGACATTTTTACTTGATTTATCCTACAAGATTTTTTTTTGACTTTGTAGGTTTTATAATTACACCTACAAGATTTTTGAAACCTTACAGGAATTAACATTACTTATTATTTCTACATTTATCACTACAATATTTCACTTCCTCCCAAACTTTCTCCCATTTTTTTCGCCAAGAAAAAGGTCGGTTACAAACAATGCAAACTTTGCTGGGCAGATTTTGTTTTTTAACTCCTTTCACTACTAAAATTCAGTTTTGTTCGTTTCCAGTTTACGGCAACTTTCGACCCCTCGGCGATAAAAACTGCTGTTGGTTTTGTATGATTTAAAACCCAAAATGGTTCACCGTACATGGCTTTAAAATCACAATCAATTTTATAATTTACTACCTCGTGTACTTTCCAACTTGGATGTTGCAGTTGGTATTCCTCGGTTGTTTGCTCATCAATTTTCGTGTAACCATAATAATGCTCATAAATGAATTGTTCCAAACTATTTACCTTCATTTTTTCTGATTTTATTTCGGCTTCCACAAATATGCTATTCCATTTTTTATTCAAAAGCCATCCAAATTCTATCTCCTGATTTGTAGCATTACTTCGAATATCGTTCTTTGTTGGCACAACGGTATAATGCTCTTTGTACAACTTGTTTGCCATCCAAGCGACAAGTTTGTAAGGAATTGTTTCGTTTATAAAAACTACGCCACGCTTGGTTTGATTTCCCTCTTTTCTAGTTACATAAAATCGCAAATTGATTTCTTCAAATGTACCCAACAATGGAATTGGAATATTGAATAATTTGGTATTCTTAAACATGAAACCCACCAAACTTATGTAGGCTTTTCCGTTATATAAATCAAGTGCTACGCCTTTGGGCAAAAATGGAATCAGAATTTCGGATTCAATTTCGTAATTCGCCATTATGATATTTTCCCAGTTTGCTTTTAAAAATACCGTCATTTTAGATTTTCTTTTTTGATTTCACCATACGATTAGGATTACTGACATGCTTTTTCAAAATTCTCTTTCCTTCTACTTTTACCTCGTCTTTTTTTCTAAAACTCCAAACAATATCGCTGGCTATTTTACGAGTTTCTTCAAGATCTACTATCGGATACGGGTAATCTTTTCCCAGCTCACAATTGTAAAATTGTTGCTCTATCGGATTTAATTTCCAAGGTTCATGAATCAAATCAACAGGAATTTCTTGTAGTTCTGGAATCCATTTCTTAATAAAAATACCTTCAAAATCGTGCTCTTCGGAGTTTTTTATTGGATTGTAAATTCGAATTGTATTGATTCCAGTCGTTCCTGATTGCATTTGCAATTGTGGATAATGAATTCCGGGTTCGTAATCTAAAAACTGACGCGCTAAAAAGTGCAACTCGCGCCAATCTTGCCACAAATTGAAAGTAAAAAACGAAACTACCATCGCGCGCATTCTGAAATTGAGATAACCTGTGGCAACGACGCATTTCATGCAGGCATCTACAATTGGAATTCCGGTTTTACCTTGCTGCCATGCTTTGATATGCGCTTCGTTTTTAGGTTTTACCAAAGTATCGTACGCTCGGTTTATATTTTCAAATTCCATACGGCATTCGTCTTCAAACTTTTGGATAAAATGGCAATGCCAATGCAGTCTTGAAACAAAATTTAGAATGGCTCTTTTATTTTTGCACGTCTCATAATGCTGATTTGTATATTGATAAATCATTCGCATACTGATATTTCCGTACGTCAAATAAGGTGATAATCGGCTACAACCTGTGCGACTCAAACTGGGTTTTGAAATGTGTTTGCTGTAGTTTACGTAACGTTCTTTTACAAAACTATCAAGATAGCGCCAAGCAAGACTTTCTCCACCTTTTTGAAAATTTTTATTGCTTGACGTGACTTCTTTTGAAAGTACTTTTCCTTTGAATTTTTGATAAAAATTTGCATCTAATTTCTCAAACTGAAACCTATTCAAATCAATAATTTTGGGTTCATTACGCATCACGTTTTCCCAACGTTTATCCCAATCCTTTCTCGATTTTAGTTTTCTTATTACACCATGCATTTGAGATTGTTGCCAATGAATATTGTTTTCATCAAAAAATAACTGTATTGCAATGTCACGATCAAAAGTGATTTTGTTCCCAATTTCTTGATGCGAAAAGATAGATTTTACGTTATAAACTTGTAGTATTTCCTCAAAAACCGGTTTCACTTCGTTGTGAAAAAAGTAAATTTTTGAATCAACCGCATTCAATTTTGATTGCATATCTTGCAATGATTCGTAAATAAATCTCCAATGACGAACATCAGAATCATCATAACTCATTACAGAAGGTTCGAAAAAATAGAGTAAAATTATAGGAATTTCTTCTTGTTGTGCCAAAAAAAGTGGTTCATGATCTGTAAAACGTAAATCACGCTTGAACCAAACAATATTGATGGTTTTTTTACTCAATTGGTGTTAATTGAGGTTAATACTTTATCAGGTTTTGCATAACTCAATCTATCCAATCGAACAGTTTTATGATAACTATCTAAACCCGAACAAGTAATGGTTAGGGATTTTTCCAAATCGATAAAACCGTCTTTTTGAAGACAGTCCGTTGGAAGATATACTTCTTTCACCTCGCCAATAATCATTACCGTATTATTAATTTTTAAATCTATTTTTTCTTTAAACTCCATTGCCACTTGCAGTTGGCTTTGCTTTACAAATGGGGCAAAATATTCGTTTTTATATTCTGCTGTCAATCCGGTTATTTCAAATTCTGAAATAGTTCTGTCATAGCGAGCAGAAGTTTGATGCGCTTGTTTATAAATAAATTCATTAATATGATTTATTGTGTAGCATTTAGTTTCCAAAATATTTTCCAAAGTATGTCTTGCTACAACTCCCGGACGAAAAATCATGGCAAACAAAGGCGGATTACTTCCTATGTGAACTAATGAATCTATAATCGCTAAATTGGTTTGACTTTCTTTGTTTTGAGTGCCAATCAAACAAACGCTTTTAAAACCTCCTAAACTGTTGGCAAAATGAACTCTTTCTTGTTTATCCATTGCCATAATATCTTGAAAAGAAATTGTACTTTGCATCTACTTTTGAGTTTATAGTATTGAATTTAAAGCTTTAACGAAGATTATAAATGAAATATTCTTTGGTTTTTACTCAATTACAATCCATTTTTTATCGCTGTTTAATTTGAAAGTGCCAATGTGCTGCTTATTCCATTCGTGCGGACCAATTAATGAAAGGAAATTGAGACCATCATCGCCCACATACAGATGGTAAATTTCACCAATAACAGGCTCAAATGAAAATTTGGAACTATACACCAGTTCATTCCATTCGTATTCTTTCATCAAATTTTCGTACTGAATTTTAAGTTCATTAAACTTATTTGCCAGCTCTTTATTTACATTGCTAATCCCTCTACTTTTCCAGGAAACGACATCAACAACTGTGATTACTGGAGCGCCAATACTTGAAGAATAAGGCAGAAGACTTGCGTTATATCCTTTTTGGTCAGAATAAACAATATTATCGGGTCTTTCTTTTTCCATTTTTATTATTGATTCGATTATCTTTTTGAAATTTTGTTGTTTGAAATAGCGCGTTGCATGTTGCATTTAAATCTATCAATTCCTTCTACTCGTTTTGCCGCATGCTTTGTTTTACAATTTTCTACGCGTTCTCGCCAAAGTTTGTAACTACTAAATTTAAGTTCTTTTTTCATCAACACTTTCACATCGGCTTCAGCGAGACCAAATTGTAATTTAATAGCATCAAACGGTGTTCGATCTTCCCAAGCCATTTCAATAATTCTATCAACCGCTATTTCTTCTAAAAATAAATTTGTCTTTACGGGCATTTTGTTCATAGTTTTGTTAAAAAAAGTAAACAAAGATATTATAAATTTTTAATTAAAAGGCTAAAACCCATTAATAAAACTTATATTAATATTTGAAAAAAAATCCCTTATTTTGTTCAATATATTTATACAATGATTAAAGCAATAGCTGCAAATGGCTACCAAATTCTTTTCGGCGACGAAGGATATAAATTTCTTAACAGTTTTATTGAAGAAAATAAGTATTACAATATTTTTATTTTAGTAGATACCCATTCTAACGATTATTGTTTGCCACTATTTTTACGGTATTTGGCAACTTATAAAACCATCGAAATTATAAAAATTGAAGCTGGTGAGCGAAAAAAAAACATCAACACCTGTTTAGAAATTTGGACTGTTTTAACAGAACTTGGTGCTGATAGAAAAAGTCTACTTATTAATCTTGGTGGAGGAGTTATAACTGATATAGGTGGATTTGTAGCTTCTACTTTCAAACGCGGAATTGATTTTATTCATATACCAACAACACTTTTGGCCATGGTTGATGCCTCTATTGGTGGCAAGAATGGCGTAGATTTAGGCAACCTCAAAAACCAAATAGGTGTAATCAATATTCCCAAAATGGTTTTGATAGATTCTAACTATTTATCGACTTTACCTCAAAACGAAATGCGTTCCGGATTTGCAGAAATGTTGAAACACGGATTGATTGCTGATGCTTTGTATTGGAAACAATTTCTTAATCTCAAACATATTGATTTTGCAGACTTTGATACGAAAATTCATCGATCTATCGAAATAAAAAATGAAATTGTAACGCAAGACCCAACAGAAAATGGCATTCGAAAAGCGTTGAATTTTGGTCATACTTTAGGACACGCTATAGAAAGTTTTTTCCTTGAAAATGAAAACAAAAAAAAGTTGCTACATGGCGAAGCTATTGCGGTAGGAATGATTTTAGAAAGTTTTATTTCATGGAAAAAAGAACTACTTTCTGAAATTGAATATCTAGCAATTAAAAACACTATTAAAACTATTTTTGTACCAGTACATTTTGAAGAAAATGATTTACAACCTATAATGAATTTACTCATTCATGACAAAAAAAATGAATATGGAAAAGTACAGTTTGCCTTGTTACGTGGAATTGGCAGTATCAAAATTAATCAAGAAGTTGAAAATGAGTTAATTATAAAATCTTTTGACGATTACAAATCTTAATTTTTTTTTCACACTAATAGTTGCGTTTCGAAAATATTATTTTTTACATTTGCCCTAATGAAAAAAAGTGTAACCGCTATAAATTACAGTAATTACCGTCAAGAAACCACTATTAATTTCTTAACCTTTCTACCTCATTTTTTGATACAAAAAAATGATTTTAATGCTTTGTGTACACAAATTATTTTTTTGTTCCAAGAAAAACTTCCCATTGTTTATGCAAATATTCGAGTTTGAATGTAAGATTAATTTGTTTTTACAATAACTTAATCTTCAATTTTACGTAAGCAATGAATACAAGATATTTCGATTTAATTAATCAAACATTTTACTTCCCTCAAGAAGAATTTACACTCAACAAAGACAATCTTCAATTTCATAACATCGATTTGATGAAATTGGTAGAACAATATGGCACGCCATTAAAGTTTACTTATTTGCCACAAATTTCCAACAACATCAATAAAGCTAAAGCTTGGTTTAGAAAGGCTATGGAAAAAAATAAGTATGAAGCAAAATATTATTATTGTTATTGTACTAAAAGCTCCCATTTTAGTTTTATAATGGATGAAGCTTTTAAGAATAATATTAATATCGAAACCTCATCGGCTTATGATATTAATATTGTTGAGAATTTAATGTCTCAAGGAAAAATTAACAAAAACACCTATATAATCTGTAATGGTTTCAAACGAGAACAATATATTGAAAACATAGCGCGCTTGATAAACGGCGGACACAATAAAACCATTCCCATAATTGATAACTTTGAAGAGCTAGATTTATTACAAGACGCCATAAATGGCAAATTCAAAATTGGAATTAGAATTGCCGCAGAAGAAGAACCAAAGTTTGAATTCTACACCTCAAGACTAGGGATTGGATATAAAAATATACTTCCTTTTTACAGAAAACAAATACAAGAAAATAAACAAGTTGAACTAAAAATGCTTCACTTTTTTATCAATACTGGTATTATGGATACTGCTTATTACTGGAACGAATTGGTCAAATGTATTAAAGTTTATGTTGCTTTAAAGAAAGAATGTCCAACCCTTGATAGTCTAAATGTTGGCGGTGGTTTTCCTATCAAAAACTCGTTGGCATTTGAATATGATTACCAATACATGATTGATGAAATTATAAATCAAATTAAAATTGCTTGCGATGAAGCAGAAGTTGACGTTCCAAATATTTTTACCGAGTTTGGTTCGTTTACAGTAGGAGAAAGTGGCGGAGCAATCTATCAAGTATTGTATCAAAAACAACAAAACGATAGAGAAAAATGGAACATGATTGATAGTTCATTTATCACTACTTTACCCGATACCTGGGCAATAAATAAACGATTTGTTATGTTGGCTATCAACCGTTGGAATGATACTTATGAAAGGGTTTTACTAGGTGGTTTGACTTGTGATAGTGATGATTATTACAATTCAGAGCAAAATATGAATGCTATTTATTTGCCTAAATACAGCAAAGAAAAACCCTTATATATTGGTTTTTTCAATACTGGTGCCTATCAAGAAACTATAGGTGGATTTGGCGGATTACACCACTGCTTGATTCCACAACCTCGACATATTTTAATTGACCGTGATGAAAACGGTATACTTGCAACAGAAATATTTTCAGAGCAGCAAAGTTCAGACGAGGTACTGAAAATATTGGGATACACAAAAAAATAATTTTCAGGCAAGTAAAACAATAAGTAAAAAAATGATTAAAAAATAGTTTGCGGTTTTAGAAAAAAAGATTTTCTTTGAAACGCAGATGTAAGCAACCTAAAAAGATAATGAGCAAAGGACCTATCAGTCAGTTTATAGAAAAAAATTACCTTCATTTCAATGCGGCAGCCCTTGTAGATGCTGCAAAAGGATATGAACAACATTTGCTTGAGAATGGAAAAATGATGATTACTTTGGCAGGAGCGATGAGCACTGCCGAAATGGGAAAATCACTTGCAGAAATGATTCGTCAAGATAAGGTTCATATTATTTCTTGTACAGGAGCTAATCTGGAAGAAGACATTATGAATTTGGTTGCTCATAATTCCTATAAAAGAGTTCCCAATTACCGCGATTTATCACCGCAAGAAGAGTGGGATTTATTAGAAAACCACTATAACCGTGTTACCGATACCTGTATCCCAGAAGAAGAGGCTTTCCGAAGATTGCAATCACATTTATACGATATTTGGTATAAGGCAGACTCTACTGGACAACGTTATTTTCCTCATGAATTTATGTACCAAATGGTAAATTCAGGAGTATTAAAACAATATTACGAAATTGACCCCAAAGATTCATGGATGGTTGCTGCAGCTGAGAAAAATTTACCAATTGTAGTACCAGGCTGGGAAGACAGCACCATGGGCAATATTTTTGCATCCTACTGCATCAAAGGAACCTTCAAGCCAACTACGATGAAAAGTGGTATCGAATACATGATGTGGTTAGCCGATTGGTATCCTAAAAACAGTTCTGGAAAAGGAGTTGGTTTCTTCCAAATAGGTGGAGGTATTGCTGGTGATTTCCCTATTTGTGTTGTTCCGATGTTATACCAAGATATGGAGATGCACGATGTTCCGTTTTGGAGTTATTTTTGTCAAATTTCAGATTCAACAACAAGTTATGGTTCGTATTCAGGCGCTGTACCCAATGAGAAAATTACCTGGGGAAAACTTGATATTCATACGCCCAAGTTTATTATCGAATCGGATGCAACCATTGTTGCTCCTTTAATTTTTGCTTATTTACTAGATTTATAACAGATTTTTTTATGAGAAGAGTTATTGTAGATTATGCTAAACTAACCGGTGACATACTAAATTTATTAGTAGAGAAATTCCCCGAGGGTTATGACGACACTGACATCATTCGTTTTAGAAATGCTCAAAACGAATTGATAGAAGCCGTTGAAGTAAAAACAGAGGAAACAATATATTTAGTAAAAGTGAGTACCAAACTTGCCAGTCGTATGGAAAAATACGACGAAGAAGAAGATATTGACTCGGTGGTTGAACCCATAATTCCAATCAAAGGATTAGATGATGATGACGATGGACAATCTGATGAAAACGAAGAGGAAGAAGAGGAAGATTTATTAAAAGATAAAGGTGGTTCTGACGATGACGACGACGACGACGACGACGATGACTTTAAGGTTTTAGATAATGGTGACCACGACGACGATGAAGATGATTAAATAATTATAAATTTTGAATTATAAATGAGTCCCAATTTCCTTACGAAATTTGGGATTTTTTTTTAAAAAAATGTTTTAAACATACTTACTGTAATTACGATTGTAACTTGTAATTCTTACTTTTACAAATATCTTTCCTCAAAAACTCGTTGATGATGATTTTGGTGACCAATAATCACAAAACCAAGTGCTCTAACCGAAATAGGATTGTCTGAAGCAATGCCAATGCGGAGTGATTCTACTTCATTGAAGGATTTGAATAGTGCTATTGAGGATTGTCTAACTATTAATAACTCCGTCAGTAAATCTTGAATACTTCTTTTGTTAGCATTGGCATGGACTACATAATCGTTTTCGTCAAAGCTTGACAAAGCAGTTTTGTCATTTCGGGCAAATCGCAAAGCTCTATATGCAAATATTCGCTCGGCATCAATGAGGTGTTGTATAATATCCTTTATAGTCCATTTCCCTTCATCATAACGGTAATCAAATTTATCCAAAGGAATATTTTGAACAAATTTCACTAAACGATGAACTGAAATTTCGAGTTCTTCAACAAGAGTATATTCGTTTGAAACTTGGCTGATATAGTTACCAAAATAGGTATCGTATTCCTCTTGTTGTAATTGTGATGGTCTCATAGATTAGTCATTTTTTTTACAAAGATGTATTTTTTTTGAATTAAAATTCTTTTTAAATTCTTTAAAACCTCAATTAGATTTCTGAAACACTTATAAGATAGTTCCTTACATTAAAAGTAGTTTTTGGGAAAAAGAAACTGTCGAAAACCAAAATTGCTTCATGCTGAATTCCGACTAGCATTGGTATTACCAAACAGCGAACGTATTACTAATTTTTCGTAAACACTAATCAACTTTTCATCGAAAATAGTACTTTTTTTCATAAAATTAATCTGTGAAGAAGCATATTGCTGAATTGCCAGTAAAGGTATCACAATTTGTTCTCGCATCGCTATAGAGGCTTTTCCATCTGGGTAATTTTCCATGAGTTCTTTGTGTCCCGCGATTTTTAGTAATAAACGTTTGGTATCCAAAAATTCGTCGTAAATAATTTGCCAAAAGTCGCCAAACTCTTCATCCTCTTTCATATAAGCAGTTAGTGGGAAAAAGCATTTTGCTACTGACATCATACTGTTTTCCAACAGTGTTCTAAAGAACAACGAATTTTCATAAAGTGCTTGTACTTCTTCCCATTTATGGGTATCTTCAAAATGTTTTAATGCTGTTCCTACGCCAAAAAAACCTGGTACATTTTGTTTTAACTGACTCCACGCACTCACAAACGGAATGGCACGCAAGTCGGATAAGTTTAATTTTTCGTCGTTGTTTCTTTTTGAAGGACGACTGCCAATATTGGTTTTCGAATAATATTTAAGGGTACTAATTTGTTCCAAATAAGGAATAAATTTGGGATGGCTTTTAAAGCTTAAGTATTTTTCATATCCCAACTGCGCTAACTTGTCTATAATTGTCTTTTCGTCTTCGGATAAATTATTTTTTGCTTTATTAAAAATTTGATTGGCTACTCCGGCACTCAACAAATTTTCTAAATTATACCTACAAGAATCTATAGTCCCAAAATTGGAACTTATAGTTTGTCCTTGAACCGTGACTTGTATTTCTTGATTTTCAATTGTTGAACCCAAAGAAGCATAGAACTTGTGGGTTTTTCCTCCGCCACGAGCAGGTGGACCGCCACGACCATCAAAGAAAATTACCTTTATTCCATATTGCCGCGAGACTTTGGTAATCATTTCTTTGGCTTTAAAAATACTCCAGTTTGCCATTATATAACCGCCATCTTTGGTTCCGTCAGAAAAACCAAGCATGACCGTTTGCTTTTCCTTGCGATGTTGCAAATGATTTCTATAAGTAGCATTTTGATATAATTGTTCCATAATATGGTGTGCATTTTGCAAATCATCTATAGTTTCGAAAAGGGGAACAATATCAACCGTTGGATTTTCCCAACCTACTAGGTGAAACATAGCAAAAACTTCAATCACATTTAATGCGCTTTCATTGTTACTAATGATGTATCTATTGCAACTTTTTTCGCCGTTCTTAATTTGAATGTTTCTCATCAACGCAATTGTTTCCAATGTAGCACGCGAGATTTCGTTCTTGAATGTGTCGGGAATTATAGTAAAATGTAGATTAGAAATTACGTTCATTTTGTTAATCTCTGAAAGTGAGTCATAATCTTTTGGGAAACAAACTGACTTTTCACTTTTAAGAAAAGTTACAATATCATCTATGACCTGATTGTGAATTTTGCTATTTTGACGAATATCTAACGAGGCAAAATGAAAACCAAACTGATTTATTTTCTGCAAAAGCAAATTAATTTCATCTAAATAAAGTGATTGGTGTTTATTGATAATAATTTGTTTGACGATATTTAGGTCATTTACTAACTCTTGTTGCGAAATAAGCAATTCGCCTTGCGAATAAAAAACAGATCTGTATAATTTGTATTCTATGCCTGCAATTATGGTGTCCACTTCGTTAAAAGTCAATTTTCTTTTGAGGTTTCTGATGTCAAAATAATAGCATTTCAAAACAGAGATTCGGAGTCGGTCAGCCACTTTTTGTGTAATTTCTGTTGTTACAAAAGGGTTGCCGTCTTTATCGCCACCAGGCCAAAATCCTAAACTAATTATTGGGTTTTGAATGTTATAACCCTCAAAAAAGTTTTTCTGCAAATACTGCATCATCTCGCCTATGGTTTGGTAAAATACATTTTCGAGATACCAAATTAGACTTACCGCTTCGTCAAACGGTGTTGGTTTTTCTTTTTTAATGAAAGGTGTTTTGCCCAATTGGGCTAATAATTGTTTGATTTTTATCAAATTATTTTGGCGAATTGCTTCGGTCAAATCAGTAATTATTCCTAAAACTGAACCTGGATAAAACTGTGTAGGATGAGCGGTAAGTACTGTTCTTACATTAAAATTTTCGAAAAATTCTATCAGTTCTTCATGTTTGTCTTTAGCATCTGATTTTTCTTTTACATCTCGCAAAGAGCCTCTTCCTTCTAAATTATTTACAGTAGGGAAAGCGGCATCTTCGATAGCATCAAAAAGCACAATTTGCCGTTCTATATATTGAATAAAACGAAATAGTAAATCTATTTTATTTTGTTCAGTAATATTGTCAAGATATTTTTTAATAAAAAAATCAACGATTTGTTTGGGAGACCAATTTTTTTTAAAACCAGCATCGCAAACCTCACTAAACAATGGCAATAAAACACCCGTGTTGTCAATAGCATCGAACGGAAGTGTTATAAAAACACTATTATAAATATGGTATTTTGATAAAACGTTTTGGTTAAAACGTTCAATTTTGGGTAAGGTGTACATGATCTGAAAATTGAATTTTAAATGTACAAAAAAACCTCAAGTTTTCTCTTGAGGTCTTAAATATATTTTTGGTTTCAACTAGTCTAGTTCTTGGAAAATAGTGTGCATTAAACGTTTTTTATCGTTGATGCTTTCCTCAAGTGAAATCATAGTTTCAGTTCTGTAAACGCCTTCAATATCATCAATCATAAAGATAACGTCTTTGGCATGCTTTGTATCTTTGGCTCTGATTTTACAAAAAATATTAAATTTACCTGTAGTTACATGCGCTACTGTTACGTATGGAATTTCGTTAATCCTTTCTAAAACAAATTTTGTTTGTGAAGTGTTGTTCAAAAATACTCCAACATAGGCGATAAATGAATAACCCAATTTTTCATAATCCAATGACAATGAAGAACCCATTATGATTCCTTGATCTTCCATTTTTTTTACTCGAACATGTACAGTTCCAGCGGAGATTAGCAATTTTTTGGCAATATCTGTGAAAGGAATTCTTGTATTGTCAATCAGCATATCTAATATTTGGTGATCTACTTCGTCTAATTTAAACTTACTCATCTTTTTGGTTTTATTTTATTTGTCAAATTTAAAAATGCAAAATTATATTTTTTTCAATAAAAAAATTAAAAAACTATTAAATTTTTAACCCGTTAACAAATTTAATAGTTTTATCTAAACAAAAATCTGCATTTGATTCGATAATCGGAATATTATTTTTGGCATCAAAGTAAGTTGCTCCTTTAGCAGCAAACTGTACATGTCCAAAATAATTTTCTAAATTATTTATTTGAACAATTTTCGCTTCAAACAGTATTTTATCATTTTTTAAAACTTCTTTGTATTGAGCGGCAAAATTGATAATTTTTTCTTTATTATCATAATTTATTTTGACATTATTATAAACAAAGTCATAAAAAATGATTTTATTTTGCGGAATTTTTAAGTAATCTTCATTTTTATTGAGAACTATATCGTTTTCGGTAAAAAATTGCATTCCCGAGAGTAATGCTATAAAAATATATTTTCGTGTTATTTCTCTTTCGTAATCATCAGCATAATGCCCTGCTTCAAAAAGGATAGTTGGTACATTTAAGTATTGAAAAGTATCACCAACACAATTGATATTGAAAGAATCATCAAATCGTCCGACCTGATTGGGGATAAATTGTTGTAATGTAGTATTCATTGCCACAATAATATTCATGGCTTTTAACCGTGCTTCATTTACCTCACGGTTTTCATTGAAAGCTGGAGCGAGAAAAGAAACTGTGGCAGGATTAGCAGTTTGTCCAACACCATAAATCGTTCTTTGATCGTGCAGATTGTAACAATAATTTGGTTGGAATGTATCAAATGTTTTTCTTAAAACAACACTTTCTGGTTGCGACAAGTTTTGTGCATCACGATTAAGGTCTATTCCGTTAGCGTTTTCCCGAGTGTAAAATTTGGCGCCATCAGGATTGAGCATTGGTATAATGCAAAAAGTAAATTCTTGTACTAGTTTTTTACTCAATTCAGAATCAGAATACAACAAGTTCAAAAAATCAAATAATGCTTTGGTTGTTGTGCTTTCGTTGCCGTGCATTTGTGACCAGATTAAAATTTTGATTTTACCTGTTCCGATTTGTACTTTATATATAGGTTTTCCCAAAACAGACTGACCTATAATTTCGTGATTATATTTTAATAATAATAATGGTTCAACGTTTTCCAATGTAATGTAACGTCCAAAAATAGAAGCTTCCTTAAATTCTAAATGTAATTGTAAATAATTCATTAGCCTGGTTTTATACTTGAAAACTTCTTTCTGGGATTTTTCCGGTGACGTTTTTAAAATGTGCCAAAATCTGTTTTATATCTTCCTCATAATTACCTGTAATAGCAATTGGATTGCCCAATATAACTTCCTTTTTACCATAATCAAACGCTACAGGGATAATTGGTACATTGGCTTTTAAAGCAATGTAATAAAATCCCGTTCTTAATTCGGTTACTTTTTTCCGGGTGCCTTCAGGCGATAATGCCAGTCGAAAGGTTTCATGGTTGTTAAATACTTCGGCAGTGGCATCTACATTATTTTTACCGCCGCTTCGGTCTAATGGTATGCCGCCAACACTTTTGAAATAATAACCAAACGGAAAAACAAACAGTTCTTTTTTGCCCACAAAATTAATTTCAACATTCATAATTCCTCTAACCAACAAGGCAATAAAAAAATCTATATAGGAAGAATGGGGAATCACAATAACAACGCATTTTTTGACTTTTTTATCAAGAGTTCCAATCAAGTTCCATCCCAGTAATTGATAGAAAATAAATTTGTAAAGTCGTTGTTTCATTCTACAGATTTTGCGTAAATTTAGTGTTTCTATACTGTTTTTTAGAAAAATATTTGTTGATGCTAAAAAAACTGTTGAGCTATTTTATTCCGATTACCATTTACAAAAAAAACTCTTCGGTGAGTAAATCTCTAGAGATTACTTGGAACAATGGCGAATTGGTTTTAGATAGTAAAAATACCAACTATTCTTATGGAAGTTTGCAGCGCATTTTGAGAAAAGGTTTAAAATTCATTGGTTTTGAACGCATCCAAAATTTTGAAAGTATATTAATTCTTGGCGTTGCTGGCGGAAGCGTGATTAAAACCTTGGTAGATGAGGTGAAATTTAAAGGAAAAATTACAGGTGTCGAAATTGACGAAACAGTTATTGCTATTGCCAATCAGTATTTCAAACTTGATGCGATTTCGAATCTGCAAATTGTAATTGACGATGCTTTTGAATTTGTATTAAAAACCAATGAAACGTATGATTTAATAATTATTGATATTTTTCAAGATACTACTATGCCGAACTTTTTGTTTGAAGATTTTTATATCAACAGAATCAATGCTTTACTAAATTTAAACGGATTTATTTTGTTCAATACTATGGTAATTAATTTAAAACAAGTAGAACGAAATCTGCTATACAAATCTAAATTTGGAGGGGATTATTCTTTGCGAATGTATCCCAAAGTAGAGGTGCATAACGAATTGTTTACCATAAAAAAACTACACTAGTTTTCTAGCTTTCTCCAAATCTTCTGGGGTATCTATGCCGATACTTCCTTGAGTAGTTTCGATCATTTTTATTCTTTTGCCAAATTCCAAATACCGTAGTTGTTCCAGTTTTTCCGAAGCTTCTAACGATTTCATTGGCAAACGATAAAAGTCTAACAAAGCTTCTTTGCGAAAAGCATAAATACCGATATGCTTCATGTAGCGAACGCCAACATTACTCGCTCTTGCATACGGAATGACGGAACGCGAAAAGTATAAAGCAAATCCGTTTTGGTCTGTTACCACTTTTACGTTATTCGGATTTTCGATATCGGTTTTAGCAGTTATTTCAAACATTAGCGAAGCCAAATCTACTTTATTATCAAAATCATTTCTAAAAATATGCAACAGTTTTGACAAGGGTTCCTTATTGATAAAAGGCTCGTCGCCTTGTACATTCACTACAATAGCTACATCAAGATTTTCTATGGCTTCTGCAATTCTATCGCTACCACTTTCGTGTTTCTTTACGCTCATAATAGCTTTTCCCCCATTATTAATTATTTCGTCGTAAATCAAAATGGAATCGGTTACCACAAAAACATCGTCAAACAAATGGGTGTTTTTTGCCGCTTCATAGGTACGTTGAATAACGGTTTTACCACCCAAATCTTGCATTAGTTTACCATTAAAACGGGTGGCAGCGTAACGAGCGGGTATGACGGCGATGATTTTCATTTTTATTAAAGTTGAAAGTTTTAAAATGCTAAAGTACGCACTTGAACTTAATTTTTATTTCAAAGTTAAAATTAAAAGCCCAACAATGATAAATCCTCCGCCAAGTGCTATTTTCCAATTAAATTGTTCGTTCAGTACTATAAAAGATAATAGCAAGGTGATGATTATACTTCCTTTGTCTATCAACGCTACTTGTGAAACATTCCCTATTTTGATGGCTTTATAATAAAATATCCAAGAAAGTGACGTGGTAACCCCCGAAATAGCTAGAAAAACAACATCCATTTTGGTGAGGTTTCTAAAATCTTTAACCGATTGAAATACAAATACATTAAGCCAAACTATCAGGAAAACCACTACTGTTCGCACTGCCAATCCTGTATCTGAACTTACATTGCGCAGACCCATCTTGGCTATGACCGAAGTTAATCCTGCAAAAAACATCGAGATTAAAGAGTAAACAATCCAGTTTTTCATAATTAAGGTAATAAATTGGATATAAATATTTTTATTAAATAACCCGTTGGATGCAATTCATTTTATCAATTTTTAAACACATAGAAACATAGTTTTTATTAATTGTGTAAAGACATTATACTTAAACAAAGTAAAACATAGCTATGATAAACCAAGAATTGGTCTATCCAACTCTTTTTTTCTATGAAACTATGTGTTTAATTTTTTTGAAATTCTGAATCATTAATAATTGCACCCAACAGATTGTCAAATATAAATTTATTCTTCAAAACTCTCGTTCTTAAACCCAATCAAATACAGTTTGTTTTTTGCCCGAGTAACGGCGGTGTACAACCAGCGCACATAATCTACATCTACACCATTGGGCAAATACGGCTGTTCTACAAAAACAGTATTCCATTGTCCTCCTTGCGATTTGTGGCACGTAATGGCGTATGAAAATTTTACTTGCAAGGCATTAAAATATTCGTTGTTTTTTACTTTTAGGAATTTGCGGTATTGGGGTTCGCCTTCGTAATCTTTGATGACTTCTTGGTACAAGCGGTTGCTTTCCTCAAAAGTTAACGACGGTGATTCGCTAGTAATAGTGTTCAATAGCAGTATGGTTTCAAACGGTTTTTGATTGGGATAATCTATCATTCTCACTTTTACTTTGGCAAATTTAAAGCTGTACAATTCTTTGAAACCAAATATTTCCAAAACTTCTACAATATCGCCATTGGCAATAAAGCCTGCTTCATCGGTTTCTTTTAACCAAAAATAATTGTTCTTGACCACCATCAAATAATCGCCTACAGACAAATCGCTTTCTTTGTCCAAAATTTTGGAGCGAATTTGTTGGTTGTATTGATTCGCTCTTTTGTTAGAACGAACGATAAAACAGGTATCTTCTATACTATAATTACTATACGCACTTTGTATGGCATCTTCAATATCGTAACCGTCAGTAAGACGAACAATGTCTTTAAATCCTTTTAAATCAAACTGAAACGTATCTATAAAATTACTTTTGAGCAACGCTCTCAATGCGGTGGCATTGTACAAAATTCCTGATTTTTCTTCCTGACGCATTACTTCATCAAACTCGATAGAAAAAATTTCTTTATTGTAATTCATCGCTAATTTTTGGGTGTCCAATGCCGGACTCATTTCCAATTGTACTGGTGGTAATTGCGCTGTATCGCCCAATAGAATCATTTTGCAATTATCTCCGTTGTAAACGTAGGAAATCAAATCATCTAGCAATGAACCGTTTTCATACAACTTCGATTCGGTATTCACATCCGAAATCATCGACGATTCATCCACTATAAATAAGGTATTCTTATGCTTATTGGTTTGCATGGTAAATAGCACACCGCCTGATTTTCCTTTCTTTGGAAAATATATTTTCTTGTGAATTGTAGAGGCAGGTTTGTTCGAATAATTGGCAATCACTTTTACAGCTCGACCCGTTGGTGCCAGCAGCACATATTTCTTGTTTATAGCAGCAAGATTATTGACAATGGTAGAAATAACAGTGGTTTTTCCTGTTCCTGCAAAACCTTTTAGTACAAATATTTCGTTATAAGAAGTGTTGGTTAAAAAATCGGCTATCTTTTGAAAAAAAATATCCTGTTTTACAGTGGGTTGAAACGGAAAATGTTTTTGTAACACACTGTAAAATTGGCTCGAAGTCATAAATAATTGGAGGTCAAATTAGAATGTCAAATGTAGTGATTTAGAGGTGAGAAAATAGAGAAAAGAAAATAGCAACTGCGCGATACCTATTTTATATAGCGAACCGTATTCATATATAATTTTTTATTAAAGTATTAATGGATTTGCCATGTCCACTAATGGATTTGCCATGTCCACTACTTTTTAATCCAAATAACAATTGCATTTTGCCCATCATAATGCTATTGCAAATGCAATTGATTTTCGTAAGTTTGCTGTTCAAAATTAAGGAAGCAGTATGTGGCCAAACAACAACGTTATCGATAAAATGTACAAAAAATTGGCTATTCAAGTTTCCTTGGACGGTTTGTCTTTTGCCATTTTTGACACGCTGATGGACAAACCGTTGCAACTACAAAAGATCAGTATTGGCAAAGTTTCTGTGACGTCAAAAATCGAAGATTTGTTTACCGATGCCTTTCAAAATTATCCAGAACTCAAAGCAGATTATGACGAAGTCGTGATTATTCACAATAATAACTTCTCGACTTTTGTGCCGACGGCTTTGTTTGATGAAGACTATTTAGGAAGCTATTTGCAGTTCAACACCAAGGTTTTTGAAACCGATTTTTTTACTTTTGATGTATTAGAAAATTATGAAATGAACAATGTTTACATTCCTTATGTGAACATCAACAATTATTTTATTGACCAATTTGGCTCTTTTGATTACAAACACGCCAACAGTATTTTGGTTCATAAATTATTGGATTTGTCAAAAAACAAACAAGAATTGCAACTGTTTGCTCATATTAGCGATGCTCATTTTGAAATTGTAGTGATACAAAATCAAAAATTAGAACTCTATAATTCATTTGAATACAAAACACCAGAAGATTTTATATATTATCTTTTGTTCACTGCAGAGCAACTGCAACTCAATCCAGAAAATGTCAAAGTAGCACTTTTAGGAAAAATTGACATCGAAAGCGAACTCTATAAAATGGCATACAAATACATCAGAAACGTATTTTTAATGGATGTTAATTTGCAACCTAATTCTTTCTCCGAAGCCCAAAACCGAGAACATTTTATCCTGCTTAACGCATGAGAATAATTTCTGGCAAATACAAAGGCAGAAGAATTGCGCCACCCAAAAATCTTCCTGTTCGACCAACGACCGATATGAGTAAGGAAGCTTTGTTCAATGTATTGAACAATCGCTTCAACTTTCTCGAATTAAAAGTATTAGAGCTTTTTGCGGGCACAGGAAGTATAAGTTATGAGTTTGCTTCGCGCGGATGTTCGCCCATAATCTGTGTAGACGGCGACATGGGATGTGTAAATTTCATCAAGAAAACAGCTTTAGAATTTGAGTTTGATATCTCCGCCATTAAAAACGACGTGTTTAAATTTCTGGAAAAACATCAAGGAAATTATGATATTATTTTTGCTGATCCTCCTTATAATTTGCCGCAAAAAGATTTCGAAAAAATTATCGAACTTATATTTAAAAACGAATTACTCCATCAAGACGGAATGCTTGTCGTAGAACATTCCAAGTATACCAAACTCAATCACATTATAAATTATTCGTTCCAAAAAAACTATGGCGGTTCCGTATTCACCTTCTTTGAGTTTGAAGGTGACCAAGAGGAATTAAAAAAAGCAGACCTGTAAGCCGGATTCTGTTCATTCTGAACTTGTTTCAAAATCTCTGAATCAAATCCAAAATTACCTTATCATTTATCTAGTCTCGTCATTACTAACGAGATCGAGCTTCCTACCCTTCGACAACGGGCGAGTAACCCTTAACTATCGATATACTTGAAATTTCACCGCATAGAGTTTACCTGGTTTCACTACAGCATTACCTGTACCTGCTTTCTGTTGCACTTGTCCTCGTCTCACAACGGTTGGGTGTTACCCAATATGCTACTCTGTGGTGTCCGGACTTTCCTCCCTTCTTTCGAACGGCGATAAGGCGGTCTGCGGCGCAAAGGTAACAATTACGAATTAAGAATTCTGAATTAAAAATTGATGCATTTATAGTAATTTGGAATTCGTAATTATTCAATCTATATTTGTGAACACTAATTTTCTATGGAACAATTTGTAGTATCAGCCCGAAAGTACCGGCCGCAAACGTTTAAAGATGTTGTGGGACAACAAGCTATTACCAACACCTTGCTCAATGCCATAGAGAACAATCACTTGGCTTCTGCCCTATTATTTACCGGACCAAGAGGCGTGGGGAAAACTACTTGCGCTCGTATTTTAGCGCGCAAAATTAATCAACCTGGTTATGATGATCCGTTCGAGGATTTTACTTTCAATGTCTTTGAACTCGATGCTGCTTCTAACAATTCTGTGGACGATATTAGAAATTTGATTGACCAAGTTAGAATTCCACCACAAACCGGGCAATACAAGGTATATATTATTGACGAGGTGCACATGCTTTCTACAAGTGCTTTCAATGCTTTTTTGAAAACTCTAGAAGAACCGCCAAAGCACGCCATATTTATTTTGGCTACAACCGAAAAACATAAAATCATTCCTACCATATTATCACGCTGTCAGATTTTTGACTTCAAGCGTATCACCGTCAAAGATGCGAAAGAACATTTAGCAGAAGTTGCCACCAGTCAAGGGGTAGTTTTTGAGCAGGATGCCTTACATATTATTGCTCAAAAAGCCGATGGTGCTATGCGTGATGCGCTTTCTATATTTGATAGAGTGGTTTCTTATTGTGGAAACAACTTAACACGCCAAGCCGTTACCGAAAATTTGAACGTGCTGGATTACGAAACCTACATTAACATGACCGATTTGATTTTGGAAAACAAAATCCCAGACGTTTTATTAGCTTACAATGATATTTTGTCTAAAGGTTTTGACGGACATCATTTTGTTGCAGGTTTAGCCACGCACTTCAGAGATTTATTGGTTTCAAAAAATCCTGCAACACTTTCCTTATTAGAAGTGAGCGAAGCAACTCAAAAACTTTACGGATTACAATCGCAAAAAGCGAGTCACGATTTTTTATTAAAAGGAATTGATCTGGCCAACGACTGTGATTTGAAATACAAGGTTTCGCAAAACCAGCGTTTATTAGTAGAACTCACACTAATGCAAATTGCCTCCATCACTTTTGACGGAGAAAAAAAAAAGCTGACTTCATAATTCCTGCAACTTATTTTAGAAACAATAGCTTTTCAATAGTCGAAAGTCGAAAGTCGAAAGTTGAAAGTGAGGCACTAAAAGTGGAGGAGATTGCTCCAGCTGTTGAAAAAGTAGTTGAAAAACCCGCAACCGAAAACCTTCAACCTATTACTCCTGTCATTCCAGTTTATGCGGAGCGAAGTCGAAGTGCAGTCGAGGGAAACAACAAGCAACCATCAATCAACAACCAACAACCAACAACTAAAGTTTCTGCGTTATCGCTTGCCAGCATTCGTGCCAAGAAAGAAATGACTGAAAGCTTTAAAGCCCATGTACAAGAATCGGTACATTTGCCAAGTGAGACTTTTACCGAAACCGAAATGCTAGAGCAATGGGTAAAATATGCGCAACGCATGGAGGACAAAGGCTATCGTATCATTGCTTCATTACTAACCATCAACGATCCAACGCTAGATGGCACAACCATTGTTCACGAGCTACCCAATGAAAGTTCCAAGATAGATTTTGATAAAGAAAAACCAGAACTTTTGGGCTACTTAAGAGGCAAATTGCATAATCATGATATTAATATTAACATTAAAGTTAACGAAACGCTGGTGTCAAAAAGAGCTTACACCAATCAAGATAAATACAACCGGTTGTTAGAAATTAATACGAATTTAGAACTTTTGAGAAAGATGTTTGGTTTGGAGTTCTAGTTTGTATATTCCTTTTTTCTATCCTTTATTATCTGAATTAGGAAACCAAATCCTACCAAAGACATGGCAATTATTCCTAAATAATGCCCCTTATTAGTTGAAAAGCTTAAATCTTGATAGTTTAAACTGTAGATATGAAATCCTAAAAGGGGTATGCAAACAATGAGGCAAATGATTCGATATGTTTTCATAATTATAGTTTTCCTTGATATAGCGCTTTTACGATACCATCGGCAAGACCAATTTTTGGCACAAAGAGTTGGCGAGCGCCGCTCCATTTCATAGCATTGAGGTAAACTTTTGTGGCAGGGATGATAACATCTGCACGATCTGTATTCATTGCTAATTCGGCGATGCGTTGTTCGTAAGTAAGCGAGTTTAAGTATTGGTATTGAGAGTTTAAGTATAGGTACGACAAGGGTTTGTCCTGCAGTTTTCCTGATAATTTGAACAGTTTATTGATGTTACCGCCCGATCCTATAAGGATTACATTATCATAATCGGCGGTAACGGTTTTAATCCATTTTTCGATTTCGTCCCACACAATATCGCTTACCATATTATTGAGCATGCGTACAGTTCCTATTTTGAAGGATTTAGAAACTATCATTTTGCCATTGGTAAACAAAGAAAACTCTGTGCTTCCGCCGCCAACATCTACATAGAGATACGTTTGATCGGTTTTTATGAAGTCATGCAAATCGGAAGAAGCAATAATAGTCGCTTCAATTTTTCCGTCGATAATATCAATATCGATATCGCATTTTTCTCTGATAATGTTGGCAACCTCTTTGCCATTGTAGGCCTCTCGCATAGCTGATGTGGCGCAGGCTTTGTACTTTTCTACTTTATAAACTTTCATCAATAATTTAAAAGCTTTCATAGCATCAACCATTCTGTTGATATTTTCTTCAGAGATTTCTCCAACGGTAAATGCGTCTTGCCCCAACCGAATGGGCACTCGTATTAAAGCACTTTTATTAAATTGAGTAGGTGCATTTTTTTGTTCTACAATATTGGTAATAAGCAATCGCATGGCATTGGAACCAATATCGATAGCGGCATATTTTTTTATTGAAATCATTAATTAAATAATGCTTTTATAAGGTTATTTGATTGGAGTTATTGCTTTTTTTGGGTTACTTCTAATCTGTCTCGGTAGTAATTGTACATTTCATGTTGGGCTCTAAAAACGGGTTCCTCTTTGGTACGAATTCTATATTTGTTTTCAAATTTTTCAGAATGAAACCGGGCTTTTACATTTCCTTTCCAACCTATGTTGAAGGTGTCTATAATTTGTTTTTTTATTTCTTGGTCATAAATAGGACAAGTTACTTCTACTCTACCATCAAGGTTTCTAGTCATAAAATCGGCTGACGAAATATAAACTTCTGGGTCATCATTATTGCAAAAAATATAGGAACGCGTGTGTTCTAAAAAGTAATCTACAATACTAACGGCTTCAATATTTTCGCTCATTCCTTTTACGCCAGGAATTAAGGAGCATATACCTCGAACTTGCAGTTTGATTTTGACACCAGCATTGCTCGCTTCGTATAATTTGTCAATAATAGGGTAATCAGAAATACTGTTCATTTTTAAGTTAATATATGCAGGCCGACCCATAATAGCGTTATTTATTTCTCTATCAATGAGTTTATAAAACTTGGAACGCGTGTAATGAGGCGATACAATTAAATGTTTGTACCGGTGAACTCTAAAATTAACATCAAAGAAATCGAATATTTTTGAAACATCTTTTAGTATTTGCTGATGGCTTGTAAACAAGGTCAAATCAGTATAGATTTTGGCAGTGCTTTCGTTAAAGTTTCCTGTAGAAATAAAGCCATATCGTTTTATCTTGCCGGCTTCAACCCTTTCAATCAAACATATTTTACTGTGCACTTTTAATCCTTTGATACCAAAAATAAGTTCGATACCTTCTTGTTGCATTTGCTCGGCATAGGAAATGTTACTAGCTTCATCAAAGCGCGCTTGCAACTCAATTTGTACCGTAACTTTCTTTCCGTTTTTAGCAGCATTAATCAGTGAACTCACAATTTGAGAGTTTTTTGCCAGTCGGTACAAAGTGATTTTTATAGAGGTAACTTTTGGATCTAAAGCCGCTTCACGTAAGAATTTGATAAGATATGAAAACGACTGAAATGGCGCGTTTACCAAATAATCTTTTTGGGCAATTTTGTTTAAAAAGCTACCGTCTAACGATAAGCCTTCAACGGGAAGTGGCAGTCGTGTAGGATACAATAAATCAAATCTGCCTAGGTTTGGGAAATTCATGTAATCCCGTCGATTGTGGTATCTTCCGCCAGGGATGACACCATCGGAAGCATCAATTCCCATTTTGAAAAGTATAAATTTGAGGGTGTCTTTTTCAATATATTTATCATACACAAAACGAACTGGTTCTCCAATTCGCCTGTCTTTAACCGAAGTAGCAATTTTTTCAAGCATACTTTTACTCATATCGCTATCAATGTCGAGTTGCGCATCTCGAGTAATTTTTATCATGTGTGCCGAAATACTTTGATAATCAAAAATATTGAAAATACTACTTAAGTTATACCGGATTAAGTCGTCCAACATGATCAAGTATTGCTTGCCGTCTTTATTGGGAAGTTCTATAATTCGATTGGTGTTTTTGGGAATTTCGATGATGGCATAATGTACTTCTTGTTTTGCTTTTTTCACCAAACCTAACATAGTAGATTTTTGATTGCTTTTCATCACCATTTTGACTGCCAAATAGCCCGAAGTGTCTTTAAGTAAAGGAAATTCGGCTAAATCATTAAGGATAATAGTGACCAATTCAGGGCTTATTTTTTGAATAAAAAAATCTTTTATAAAATTCTCATGAGCTCCTGAAACTTCATTTTCATTAATAATGATGATGTTTTTCTTAACTAATTCATGTTCAATAACGTGAAGTATTTGCAAACTTTCTGACTGTTGTTGGATTACAATTTCGGTGATATCCTTAACCAATTGTTGTGCTGAAATTCCACCCAAAATCTTTTCACCAGTAACTCCAGATAAACTCAACCGACGAATAGCGGCAAACCGCACTCGAAAAAACTCATCCAAATTATTTGAAAAAATACCTATAAATCGTAATCTTTCTAATAAGGGTACTGCTTCATCGGCGGCTTCTTGTAAAACTCTGGCATTAAATGCTAACCAACTTTTTTCTCGGTCTATATAACGAAAACCTGTTTCTTTACTCATATTTATTTTAAATCTTTCGGAAAAACAATAGTTTTTGTAATGCCATTATTGATGTCATTCCAAGTTTCTTGTTCGAATAGTATAGTAACAAATCCAGAAGTACAAACATTGTCAATAAAAATGTTTCCAAATTTATTAACAAAATGGGTTATGGCTTCATTGTGACCAAAAATCATTAAATGCTCCCATTCATTTGAACATGATTTTATGATTTGCTCCAGTTTGACATCGTCAAAAGTATATAATTCCTCTTTAAATTCAATATTTTCTTTAGGAAAGGATAAATTTTGTGCAAAAATAAGTGCTGTTTCTGAAGCTCTTTTTGCGGCACTGCTCCAAACCAAAATTTTATTTGTAATGTGACTGCTAATATGCGATGAAACCAAATGTGCATCTTGAACACCTTTACTTGTCAAGGGTCTATAATAGTCACGTAACGGTGCTTCCCTACTTGATTTAGCGTGCCGAATGAGTAGTAACTGTTTCATAGTTTGGATTATTTTGTTTTTTGAAAGTATCAATATAGGCTAATAATTATCTAGTATGAAATAGTAGCTACAAGACTAACGTACAAATTTATTTTAAAAATTTTTAATATTAAATAAGACGAAAATACTTTTTTCAAAATAGTTCAATTTTAAAGCAAAGGATTTTAAAAAAAAACAAAAATAAAAAAATGTTATAAACAGATTGTTGTTAATAATTTTTGTAGTAATTTTATATTCAATTATACAATAAAATGCACTTTATCTATTAAATTATACACTTTATCGATATTTTTTTTGGTAATTATAATTAAACTTTCTACTTTCGAAGTGTTAAACAAAATAAAAATAAAAAAAATAACCCTAAAAACCCAAATGAAATGTCAAAAATTAAATTAAAAACAAGAATAAATAGACATTTACGGCTCTAAAATGAAAGAAAATTGTCGTTTGAACGAGTTTTTAAGTTGTTTGTAGAAAAATTTGGGTGTATTGATGGTTTAGTATATAATTTAGCACACGAATAGTAAACCCCAAAATCACTATTATCCTAAATGCCTACATCCAAAAACTACTTCAAGCCCAAAAACCCTTTTGTAAAATTATTTTCAAATTCTAATTCTATGAAAACAAATAGCCCAAATGTATTATTTAACCGTCAAACAAATTTATCGTTTGATAAAACAAGTCAAGTCATGAAACAAAAACTATTATTAATTTTAATTCTTGTCGCCTTTTATTCAAGTGTGTTTGCTCAAGCTTCAAGATCAAATGGTACTGTAGTTGTCAGAGAGATGAATTCATTTCTTTCGTCGGCAGTTAATAGCGGAGCTCCCGCTCGTATTGCAAGTAATAACAATAGCACTATCAACGCTCAACGTCTGAACGCTTTGGTAACTCAAGTTCAATCTTCAATTTATTTTTATAATGGTGAAGTAAAGACTTATGGAGATGCGCCTACTAATCTCTTTACGGATGCAAGTTCGTTAAATCAGGTCAATAATTCAATTACTGCAAAACAGCATATTGAAATTGTTACCATCGCAATTAATAATGCCAGTGAATTAAATTCAATTATTGATTTAGCTGCTTTTTCAAATTTTCCTAATTTGAAATACATTTATTTTATATCAAACATTGCAACGACCAGTGAAAACATTTCTAGTCACATTGGTCATTACGATAGTAGATTGAACTTATTATATAAAATAGACAAAGGAGATAAGAATCAATAAAAATTGATAAAAAGAAACTATATGAAAAATTTATACTTTACCTCAATCGTAAAAAAACTTGAACACTTATTTGTATTATTAGTTATTCTATTAGGATTTTCTATTACAAGTAATGCTCAAGTTAAAAAAGCATTTACCCAAAGAACTTCTCAATTTAGTCCAACTAAAAAGATTTACAATGTGAAAGGTGATTTCACTATGTTGGGCAATACATGTTTGACGCTTCAGAATTATTCTGCAACGACAAACAATAATAACAATGCAATGGTTTATGTTGATACTGATAGTGATCCAAACACTTTTAATTCATCATCTTCTACCTTTGATATTGCTTCAGAAAATGGTTCTATTCCGTCTTGTTCAAACATTGTTTTTGCAGGTTTGTATTGGACTGGGAAAGGTTCTCCAAACTTGACATTTAATGTTACTAAAAATAGTGTAACAAAAACTTTTAACAAAAGAGTAGTTAAATTTAAAGGACCTACAGCAAGTACATACACTGATATTACAGCAGCTGCAACAGACATTTATTATCCTTCGAATACTGAAGACGATATTTATGCTGCCTATGCTGAAGTTACTGATTATGTTAGACAAAATGGTATAGGTAAATATACTTTAGCTGATATGGCACTTTTAGAAGGTGGTCAAACTAGTGGAACGGGATTCTCTGGAGGTTGGGGTATGATAGTTATTTATCAAAACTCAAAAATGAAATATAGAGACATAACTATTTTTGACGGTTATGCCTATGTTGATGCTGGAAATTCAGCTGCAGGAATTGAATTACCTGTATCTGGTTTTAATACAGTACAATCGGGGAATGTAGGGATGAAAATTGGTTTCATGGCTAGTGAAGGCGACGTAGGTTTTACGGGAGATTATTTTAAAATGAGAAATCTTAATACCACAAATTATACCTCCTTAAGTCGAAATAGTAACGGTATAGTTCCCAATCCAGATAATTTCTTCAATTCGTCGATAACTGTTCCTGGAACTCGAAATCCCAATTTAGTCAATAATACGGGTATTGACATCGGTATTGTTAACATACCAAATACCAACAATAGTATTATTGGAAATGGACAGACAGATACAAAATTTTTATATGGTACCAATGGAGATACGTATTCTATTTACACCATTGCAATGTCTGTTGACTCCTATATTCCAGAAGTTGGAGAATTACTTTCTGCCACAACCATCAACGGTTCACCTGCAGTACAACCTTACACCATATTACCTGGGCAAGATGCCGGATTTACTATTGATATAAAAAATACAGGTACTGAAGCTGTGAATAATTACAAATTAATTGTTCCCATTCCTTACAATGCAACTTATGTTGCCGGAAGCGCGATAGGAACTATTTTTAGTCCTCAAGGAACTCCAACTCCAAACAATATCTCTTTTAATCCTAGTTTAGGTGGAACGGGATCGATTGTTTGGGATTTTGGAACTTTGGTTTTACCTGTCAATCCAAGCACATTATTAGCTAGATTAACTTTTAAATTAAAATCTACAACAGATTGTGCTATTTTAAGTAATGCATCTTGTGGAAACACATTGGGTGTTAACGGAACTTCTTCAGGATTAGGAAGCGTTACTGGTATTTCTTTAAATAATACCACTTTAATTCAAGGATATACTCAAAACGGCAGTTGTATTGGTGAACCAATTCCAACTCCTTTGAATATAGCCATTAATGGTACTAGTTATGTTTCACAAAACTGCCAAAATGCTGATTATACGCGACATTTTTCATATTGTAGTGCTAGCACAAGTGTTGGAACTTCTCAAATTGCATCCAATTTTCCGCTGGGATCATTATTTTATAATACATTCCCAGTAACGGTTAATTCAATTCAATATACAGATGCCAATCCAATTCCTCTTGTTTCAGGTTCAACTGCTACTTACTACGCTGTTCCTTCAGGTAGTACTGGATGCAACTTTCCTTTTACTATTACTAAATGTCCTGTTATTGTAGCACAAGATGACGCTTTAGCGGGTGGTAATGGAACAACAGGGAATCCAAATGCTGGTAACGTACTAAACAATAACGGAAGTGGTGCAGATACTTTAAATGGTGTTCAAGCTCAAATTAGTCAAGTTAATATTACGGTAACTACTCCTGCAACTTCTATTGGTGGTAATCCAGTGCCCGTTATAAATACAACTACTGGACAAGTTTCTATTCCTGCGGGTACACCAGCTGGAACATACACCATAGTTTATAATTTATGCGAAAAATTAAACCCAGCAATTAACTGTGATCCAGCAACTGTAACAATTATTGTTACTAAACCTATAATTGACGCCGTAAATGATTCTGGTACTTCTATTGTTGGTGCTAGTGGCGGTCAATCTTTAGCTAATGTCTTGGTTAATGATACTCTTAATGGAGCACCAGTTGCATTAGCTTCTGTAAACTTGACTCAAGTTTCTACTACAAATGCTGGCGTTACTTTAAATGTATCTAATGGTTCTGTTAATGTTTCCGCTGGAACTCCAGCTGGCTCCTACATTTTAACATACCAGATCTGTGAAAAATTAAATCCATCCAATTGTGATACGGCTACCGTAACTGTTACTGTTACTAACGCTATTATAGATGCTGTTAATGACATTGGCACATCAATTGTTGGCGCTACAGGTGGTCAATCGTTATCAAATGTATTAGGTAATGATATTCTAAATAGTGCCACAGCTACTCTAGCTTCTGTAAACTTGACGCAAGTTTCTACCGCAAATGCTGGCGTTACTTTAAATGTATCTAATGGTTCTGTTAATGTTGCCGCTGGAACTCCAGCTGGCTCCTACATTTTAACATACCAAATCTGTGAAAAATTAAATCCATCCAATTGTGATACGGCTACCGTAACTGTAACTGTCACTAAAGCAGTTATTGATGCAGTGAACGATATTGGTGCTACTATTGTAGGTGCTATTGGTGGTCAGTCATTACCTTACGTATTAGGGAATGATACGCTTAATAGTAGTTCAGCTAATTTAGGTAATGTTAACCTCACCTTTGTTTCTTCCACAAATGCTGGAGTGACGCTCAATGTTTCAGTTGGATCAGTAAATGTAGCTCCTGGAACTCCATCTGGCACCTATATTCTAACGTATCAAATTTGTGAAAAAATAAACCCAACTAATTGTGATACCGCTACAGTTACTGTTACTGTTTCAAACGCAACTATCATCGCTCAAGACGATGCTATTGCTGGCGGTAATGGAACTACGGGTACTCCTAATGCTGGAAATGTTTTAAATAATAATGGTAATGGTAACGATACTTTAAATGGAACTAATGCTTTAATTTCTCAAGTTAATATTACGATTACAACTCCTGCATCTTCTATTGGTGGTGCTCCAGTACCATCTATTGATACAGCTACTGGAATAGTTTCTGTTCCTGCTGGAACACCTGCCGGAACGTATACTATTGTGTACAACTTGTGCGAAAAATTAAACCCAGCTAATTGTGATCCCGCTACGGTAACTATTACTGTTACGGCTCCAGCTATCATCGCTCAAGACGATGCTATTGCTGGTGGTAATGGAACTACGGGTATTCCTAATGCTGGAAATGTTTTAAATAATAACGGTAATGGTAACGATACTTTAAATGGTAATCCTGCAACTATTGCTCAAGTAAACATAACAGTAACAACTCCTGCATCTTCTATTGGTGGTGCTCCAGTACCATCTATTGATACAGCTACTGGAATAGTTTCTGTTCCTGCTGGAACACCTGCCGGAACGTATACTATTGTGTACAACTTGTG
>NZ_JANXUG010000102.1 GCF_025352015.1 Flavobacterium sp. | reverse complement strand
TATCAGGATACAACAATATGGCTGCATAAATAATTCCGGTTACTGCTCCCGATGCTCCTACGGCTCTATAACTATACTCATTGCCATGAAAAACCATCGTTAATAAACTTCCAAAAATTAGACTTCCTGCATAGATTAATAAAAAAGTAACATTTCCCAACGTTTGTGTTACCACCGGCGCAAATGAGTACAACGCAATCATGTTAAAAGCCAAATGAACTACATCTGCATGCAAAAATCCTGATGAAACCATACGTATTTGTTCGCCAGCCCGAATGCTACCTACATGAAACTGGTATTTTCTAAAAAAGGCTTCATCATTAAATCCTTTGATACTAAACAAAACATTGGCTGCAATAAGTGCCAATACAAAAAAGTTATCCATTGTTTGAAATATAGTTACGACCAACAATTTGACCACGCGGTCTCTGTGCGTAAAAATAACAATACTTCTTTAGGTTTTGTTAATCTCAATCTATTAAAAGACTTTAAACTTTATATTTGCATAAAATTATAACGAATGCAGTTGCTTCTTTACCTTTTTCTGTACCCAATTTTTTGGTTGATTTCTATCCTTCCGTTTCGATTGCTCTATGTTTTCTCTGATGGTGTATGCTTTTTAGTGTACAACGTTTTTGGTTATCGAAAAAAAGTTGTACGTCAAAATATAGCTTTGGCTTTGCCTCATTTATCTGAAAAAGAGCGGTTCATCGTGGAGAAGAAATTCTATCATCACCTGTGCGATATGTTTCTAGAAATGGTAAAAACAATGACTATTTCTCAAAAGGAGATAGACAAACGATTTTTATTCACCAATCTGGAAGTGTATCAAAATTTAGAAAAAAAAGGAAAAAGCATTGCGTTACTTTGCGCCCATTATGCTTCTTATGAATGGGCAGTTTCTATGAACCGTCACATCGAGTTTGAAGGTTTTGCTATCTATAAAAGGTTGTCCAATAAACATTTTGATAAGCTCGTGCGCGGCATTCGTTCCAAATTTAAAGCCACTCTGATAGACACCAGAGATACTATTCCAACGATTGAAAAAAACGTAAAAGCAAATCACATGAGCGTTTACGGTTTAGCCAGTGACCAATCACCACAAGTGAGTAAAGCTTTCCATTGGACTAAATTTATGGGTATAGAAACCCCTGTTCATACGGGTGCCGAAATGCTTGCCAAGCGCTACGACATGAATGTTATTTTTTTGAAAAACAAAAAAGTCAAACGTGGCTATTATGAAGCAACCTTTGAACTTATGGCAAACAATCCGAAGGAAGTTCCCAATTATCAAATATCTGATGATTTTTTACGACGAGTAGAAAAACAAATCTATGAAGCTCCAGAATTTTATCTGTGGACTCACAAACGCTGGAAACACAAGAAGAAATAGTGATTCGTTTTTAGTTTCCGTTACAGTTGGGAATATTCGATTTAGAATTTAAACCAATTTTGCACCATGGTTTTTTCTTGATGTAATGCCTTTTGGTGTTCAAATTCATTGGTTGCCGAGTTGTATTGATAGTCTTTTGACCATTCTTGATGGTGCTTGGCTAATGCTTTGACACTTTCGCAAACCACTTTTATTTCGTCTGAAGAGGTCGTTGGATGCACAGACATTCTAATCCATCCTGGTTTTTTGATTAAAGCTCCCGATGTAATTTGGCAAACCAAATCATGTGACGTTTCTTGATCAACATGTAGTAAATAATGTCCATAAGTACCCGCACAACTGCAACCGCCTCGCGTTTGAATTCCGAATTTATCATTTAGTAGTTTAACTCCAAGATTAAAATGCAAATCATCAATATAAAAAGAAATAACGCCTAAACGTTCTTGATGCTGATTGGCTAAAATTTTTAGATTCTCAATATTATTTAATTCCGAAAAAACATAGTCAACAATTTCATGTTCTCTGTCAAGGATGTTTTTAACACCCATTCGTTCTTTCAACTGAATAGCCAATGCAGTCTTAATTACTTGAAGAAAACCCGGTGTCCCGCCATCTTCTCGATCTTCAATGTTGTCAATATATTTATGTTCTCCCCACGGATTTGTCCACGAAACAGTTCCGCCGCCTGGACAATCTGGAACACTATTTTTGTATAAATTTTTATTGAAAATCAATACACCAGAAGTTCCTGGTCCACCAAGAAACTTGTGAGGTGAAAAGAAAATAGCATCTAAATAACCATCTTCATCAGGATGCATATCAATAGCAACATAAGGTCCGGAACATGCAAAATCAACAAAGCAAACGCCATTGTTTTGATGCATAATTTTGGCCACTTCGTGATACGGGGTTTGTATTCCAGTAACATTAGAACAAGAGGTTATCGAAGCAATTTTAAAACTGCGGTCTTTGTGTTTTTTGAGCAATACTTTAAATTCATTCAAACAAAACAATCCCTCTTCATCTGCAGGAATCACCACCACATCGGCGATGGTTTCGAGCCACGAAGTTTGGTTGGAATGATGTTCCATGTGGGATATGAATACAATAGGCTTTAAGGCGTTAGGAATTTTAACAAACTGGTTCAGATTTTCGGGGATTTTAAGTCCTAGAATGCGCTGAAATTTATTCACCACCCCAGTCATTCCTGTTCCTGTATTGATTAAAATATCATTATCGGTGGCGTTTACATGACGTTTGATTATGTGTTTTGCTTCTTGGTACGCCATGGTCATAGCAGTACCAGAAATGGTGGTTTCCGTATGGGTGTTTGCAACAAATGGTCCAAAATCATTCATCAACTTTTCTTCAATTGGACGGTATAATCTTCCGCTGGCGGTCCAATCGGTATACACAATTTTCTTTTTCCCAAAAGGCGTTTCAAACTCTTGGTCTATTCCAATAATGTGTTTCCGAAATGGTTGAAAGTAATGCTCTAATTTTGTTTGTGTTTCTGCAACAATCATAGGGTAACAATTTGATTTGCTTCGCTTGTTCAACAAAAGCTTCGAGTCAAAGATACACTATTTTTAATTTTAGCTAAAATCAATTAAGTTTCATTGTGAAATTCAAAAATTATCATACCGATTTAAACCTTAACTTTGTTAGAAGGTCTTACATCAAAAAATTTTACTTGTGAAGAAACAAATTGTGCTGCTTTTAGTTATTCTAGGAATAACTTCAGCTTTCAGTCAAGAAGATAATCGTCCATTAAACACAGGCAATGATTTTAGTTTAGAAGGTGCTTTAGAATTGTTCAAAAATTCTAATTCATTAGAAGAATTTGAAAAAAATCTTAACGATCAAAAAAACAATATTAATAATCTTGACCTTAACGGAGATGGTGATATTGATTATATCAATGTAGAAGATATCAAGGAGAACGATACTCATATCATTGTTATGAGCACTTATCTTGATGAAACCGAAAAACAAGATATTGCAATCATTACCCTTGAGAAAACTGGAAATGATAAAGCAGTACTTCAAATTGAAGGTGATGAAGATTTGTTTGCTAAAAACACTATAGTAGAACCTCAAGCTAAAGAAAAAGGAGCCGTACAAAACTTAAAAACAGAATCTAATATTGCTGTGATAGAAAACCCAACCGTAGTTAATGTTTGGTTTTGGCCAAGTGTCCAATTTTTATATGGCCCAAGATATTCTGTTTGGATTTCTCCTTATCGTTGGAGAACATACCCAGGATGGTGGAGACCTTGGCGCCCAGTTGCTTATCCTGTTTTCTATGGTTATGGTCTTCGTTATCGTCCATATTATCGCCCAGTTGCCTTTAGACGAGTAGTCGTGGCAAGAGGAATATATTATCCTAGAAGACATTCTTCAACATTTGTTATACATAACCATAGAGGTACAACTATTATTCGCCAAGGCAGAAGAGGTGGTGTTAGAGACGGACGAAGATAAATTTTTCATCATGAATAAAAACACACTTTGGTCTCTTCGATTAGGGTTTTCAAGAAAACAAAATAAAGCCATCGAACAAATGGGTTTGCACAAGTTTCTAGAAAAATCTTTCCGTACCTCTTTTAGCAAAAAAATCCCTTCCTTTTTAGATGATAGTCCCAAATCGTTAAAAGAATTAAAAGCAAAGCGTGAGGAAATTAAACAATCTGATCCTGCAAATCTAAAAGAACTTATAAAGATAGAATTGAAAACATCGTTTGAAATGAAATCGTGGTGGTTACAAAAAATGATGGATGAGGAATATCCGCTACGCGAAAAAATGACCTGCTTTTGGCACAATCATTTTGTGTCAACTTTTCAAAAAGTAAAAGTGAACCATTGGGTTTTTCAACACAACCAAATCTTACGAGAAAATGCTTTTGGCAACTTCAAAACACTCACTAAAAAGATTGTTCAATCCAACGCCATGGTTCGTTATTTAGACAATGTTGACAATAAAAGAGATAAAATCAATGAAAATTTAAGTCGGGAATTATTAGAGCTTTTTACTCTAGGCATCGGTAACTATACCGAAGAAGATATTAAAAACGGAGCCAAAGGTTTAGCGGGATTAAACTTTGGTGAAGAGCAAGCCCAGTATAGACGATTGCTAGAAAACGATGACACCATCACCTACTTTGGTAAGACTGGGAAGTTCAAAGCCGATGAAATGATTGATATTGTTTTTGAACAAAAAGCGATTCCGTATTTGATTACAAAAAAAATAATACAATGGTTTATTTACGATACACCAACAGAGGCGATGATTGCCTACTATGGCGATTATTTCAGAGAAGTTGATTTTGAAATCAAACCTTTATTGACCAAAATCTTTACCGAAGAATTTCCAAAAGATACTGCCGGGAGCAAAATAAAAGATCCATTAGTATACATTTTACAACTGATGAATGAACTAAATGTAGAACCCGTAAACACAAAACTCATCGCTTATTATTTAAAACAACAAGGCATGGATTTATTTAACCAGCCCAATGTTAAAGGTTGGAATGGCGGTAAAGAGTGGTTGAGTTCGCAAGTGTATTTGCAGCGAAATAATGTTGCCGATTTATTGTGCAACGGCAAAAACATCAGTCGAAAGACGCAAAATTCAGATAACGATATGATGAATGAAAATGCAAATCAGCTGCTAAACGTGTCTTTAAACTTCACAAAATCGGGGACTAATAAAACTATTATAGCCGAACTACAAGACCGATTATTGTTTCAAACCGATGAAGACATGCAAAAAGATTGGGAAACGCTTTTGAAATATGATTTTGATCCCAACGCTGAAAGCGCCAACAATGCCGTAATGCGCTTGTTTAACAACATGATAAAAATGCCCGAATTTCAAATAGTATAACCATGAACAGAAGAAACTTTTTAACCCTCACAGGAACCTTTACCGGTGGAACATTATTGCTCCCCGATTTTCTTCATGCTTTTGGCTCACAGTCTAGTTTGGTTATTGGCGAACAATGTTTGGTTTTCATTCAGCTTAACGGAGGCAATGATGGTTTGAACACTTTTATTCCGTATCAAGACCCATTGTATTACGATTATCGCAGCAAAATTGCATTGTCAAAAAACGATGTCATTAGCAGCAATAAAGGCATGGCATTTCATCCGGCGCTCAAAGATTTTGCAACCATGCAACAAAAAGACGACTTGACCATCATTCAAAATGTAGGGTATCCTGAACCTAACAGGTCTCATTTTCGAAGTCAGGAAATTTGGCAAACCGCTTCAAATTCAAATCAATATTTGAGCAATGGCTGGCTTGGTCGCTATCTTGATTTGCAGTGCAAAGAGCACCAGCCCACAGCCGGCGTAAATTTTGACAACATTGATAATTTAGCGCTAAAAAGCAACGAACTCAATTCGATTACGTTAAAAGATCCCAACAAATTTAAGATAAAACCAGACAACAATCAGGCTGTAAAACTATCTGATAATCCGCAACTAGATTTTGTGCGCAAGATTGCTGATTCTGTTTCTGAAGGTTCAGAGGATATTCAAAAAGCGTTTGCCAAATCTACGTCGCAAACAAGTTATCCCAAAACAGGTTTGGGAAAAAACCTAGAATGGATTTCTAGATTAATAAAAGGAAATTTGAATTCCAAAGTATATTATACCTCGCAGGGCGGTTATGATACGCACGACAATCAGGTTACCATTCAGCAGCGCAATTTGACCGAACTGAATGATGCGATTTATAGTTTTTATACCGAGATGAAAGAGGCGCAACTGCTTCAAAATGTCACGCTGGTTGTTTTTTCAGAGTTTGGAAGACGCGTGAAAGACAACGGACGAGGAACCGATCACGGCACCGCTGCGCCCATGTTTATCATTGGTGGCAACAACAAAGGCACCATTATAGGCAATAATCCCAACCTCTCCGATTTAGACCATGGTGATTTAAAACACGAAGTAGATTTTAGAAGTGTGTATGCTACGCTGCTACAAAGCAAAATGAATTTTGATTACACCACCATAGGTATTACCAACAATGTAGTTAGCGGTTTGTTTTAGGAGTGGGTAACTTACAAACAGTATTGCGAGAGTTTTTTTCAGAGAGACGAAAAGCCCAAACAGTACTGTGAGAACATTTTACACAGCTACGAAAAACCCAAACAGTATTGCGATAGGTTTGCGGAGCAATACGAAAGCCTCTCGCAGGTTTTTAAGATTTTTTTGTTTTTTAGTGGCGGTAAAAGTTAGGACGGTAGTTAGACCTCTACATTCATATTTGGGTAGATAAGTCTAATTTTGTCTGAGCTATATAAAAATTGTCGGTACTATTAAAGAACACTATGCAAACAAGGACGTTTTTTATTTTCTTCTTAATATCTCTAGTTTCGTTCGGACAAAGTAAAGTTGCAAACGAAGACGAAATCTTATTTGAGAGAACTAGCGTAATTGAAAGTTTAGCTGGAGATTTATGCCTTGGTTGCAGAGGAAATAAAAAAGAACTTAATCAGAAAGACAGCTTAAGAATAGAATATAGAACTCTAATAGAAAAACAAATTTCTGAAATTGCTATAGAAAATTACTCGAAACTAATCGACAGCTTTCCAAATTCAAATTTTTTTTAAAGCCTTGATACAAAGCCAGTAATGAATTTTATCTAGAAAAATATACAAAAGCCAAAAAGACTTACTAAAGAATTCTAAACGATAAAAATTTAGCCATAAATTCTGAATCTTTTTACGGTGTTCAAGGAGCAGAATATAAAAATAAATCTGCTTTGAATTTACCTGAAATTTATATCATTGAACAGAATTATGAAAGAGCTATTTTTTATCTTGATGAAATCAAAAAGCACACAGTTAAATACCTGTATGGAAATGTCTATATCGAACGTAAGGAAAAATTTGAGGCTCGTTATAAATTGTGCGAAACTGAATTGAAGAAAAACGAAAAAGTAAAATACTACAGCCAACACACCTAACCGTTACACAACCTCTCTCAAAAATCTGCTTAAAAAACTACTTTTTAAAGTTAATTTGTGATTTTGGGAAAAAAGAAAGACAAATGGACCTGCAAACACGAAAATTAAACTTCATTCAAAATTTTCTTAAACTGGAAAGCGAGAAAGCAATTTCTCATTTAGAAAAACTGTTACAGAAAGAAACGCAAAACAATTCTGAAATGAAACCTATGAAAATGAAAGAGTTTCAAAAAAGAATTGATCAGTCTACAGAAGATTCTCAAAATGAACGATTGACTGAAAGCAGCAAATTAATTTCCGAAATAGAGAAATGGAGTTAGAAGTTTACTGGACTGATTTTTCTAAAAAAGAGCTCAAAAACATTTTCGATTACTACAAGGAAAATGCAAGTTTAAATGTTGCTAAAACTCTTGTTATTGAAATTACAAAAGAGGCTGCAAAACATAAAAAGCAACCAAAAATTGGACAAGAAGAAGAATTATTAGAAAAAGATTCGAGAGACTTTCGCTATCTAGTTTATAAAAGTTATAAGATAATTTACCTAGTAAATTTAGAGAAAAAAAGAATCGAAGTTATTGATGTGTTTGATACTCGACAAAATCCAATAAAAATTACGCGTACTAAATAAAATCAGCCAATCCACAACCTCTCCCACAAACTAAACTTTCAAAGTAAACATAAAAACAACCTCGTTTATCTATAAGTTTTGACTACACTCCAATAAGTTAGCGAGTGTTTGCAGCATTTTTATGGAAAAAAACACAAGATAACACAATTTGCAAGTCACCAAGTTCTATTTGCTCAAGTACATTTTTCGTCTCGAGTACAACTCATAAAACTGGTCATCCTTCAAATCATCAATAAACAAGATGCTCTCACCCGTTGATTTCATTTCTGGACCCAACGCTTTGTTTACATTTTGGAATTTACTAAACGAAAAAACAGGTTGCTTGATAGCATATCCTTTTAGTTGCGGATTAAAAGTAAAATCTGTTACTTTATTATGGCCAAGCATTACTTTGGTGGCATAATTTACATAAGGTTCGCCATACGCTTTGGCTATAAAAGGCACCGTACGAGAAGCTCGAGGATTGGCTTCGATAATATAAACAATATCGTCTTTGATCGCAAATTGTATGTTGATTAAGCCAACGGTTCGTAATGCCAATGCGATTTTCTTGGTATGGTCTTTTATTTGTTGCATCACAAATTCACCCAAGTTAAAAGGTGGCAACGTCGCATTACTATCGCCCGAGTGAATACCGCACGGTTCAATATGCTCCATGATTCCAATGATATATACATTTTCGCCATCACAAATCGCATCAGCTTCGGCTTCAATAGCTCCATCAAGATAATTATCTAACAGCAATTTATTTCCAGGAATATTTTTCAATAAATCAATCACATGCTCTTCTAATTCCTGCTTGTTGATGACAATCTTCATCCCCTGTCCGCCCAAAACATAGGAAGGACGCACCAGCAACGGAAAGTCTAAAACATCGGCTAATTTTGAAGCATCATCGGCATTTTCGGCAATCCCAAATTGTGGAAACGGAATTTTCAACTGCGTCAATAATTCCGAAAAACGTCCTCTATCTTCTGCTAAATCAAGCGCATCAAACGATGTTCCCAGTATTTTGATATTGTATTTTGATAATTTTTCTGCTAATTTCAGAGCGGTTTGTCCGCCAAGCTGAACAATTACGCCTTCGGGTTTCTCATGACGAATGATGTCGTAAATGTGTTCCCAAAAAACAGGTTCAAAATATAGTTTATCTGCAATATCAAAATCGGTGGAAACGGTTTCTGGATTGCAATTAATCATAATGGTTTCGTAACCGCATTCTTTTGCAGCCAAAACACCGTGAACACACGAATAATCAAATTCGATACCTTGCCCAATTCTGTTAGGTCCCGAGCCCAGCACGACAACTTTCTTTTTATCTGAAACGATACTTTCGTTATGAACATAGCTCTCCCCTGATGGTGTTTCAATTTCAGCTTCAAAAGTTGAGTAATAGTAGGGAGTCAAAGCTTTGAATTCAGCGGCACATGTATCTACCAATTTGTAAACACGCTTAATGTTCATAGCCTCGCGAAGCTTGTAAACCTCACTTTCTAAACATTGCAACATGTGGGCAATTTGTCGGTCGCCATAGCCTTTTTGCTTGGCTTCGAGCAATAATTCCTTTGGGAGATTGGTGCTATTATATTTAGATATTTCTTTTTCTATCGTATATAATTCTTCATATTGTTTCAGGAACCACATATCAATTTTGGTGATTTCATGAATGCTAGACAACGGAATCCCCATGGCAATGGCGTCATAAATCACAAAAACTCTATCCCAACTTGCATAAGTTAGTTTTTCGATAATTTGTTCGTAGTTTTTATAACCTTTTCCGTCTGCGCCTAAACCATTTCGTTTAATTTCGAGCGATTGCGTGGCTTTGTGCAATGCTTCTTGAAACGAACGTCCAATTCCCATTACCTCGCCTACAGATTTCATTTGAAGTCCCAGCGTTCTATCTGCACCTTCAAATTTATCAAAATTCCAACGTGGTATCTTAACAATTACATAGTCTAAAGTAGGTTCAAAAAGTGCCGAAGTTGATTTTGTAATTTGATTGGGTAATTCGTCAAGGTGATATCCCAACGCAAGTTTTGAAGCAATTTTCGCAATGGGATAACCTGTGGCTTTTGAGGCCAATGCCGATGAACGTGAAACTCTAGGATTAATTTCGATAGCAACAATATCTTCTTTTTCATCTGGTGAAACCGCAAATTGAACGTTACAACCTCCGGCAAAATTTCCTATAGAACGCATCATCAAAATAGCATAATCACGCATTCGTTGAAAAGTGGTGTCCGATAAAGTCATGGCCGGTGCTACTGTTATAGAATCGCCCGTATGAATTCCCATGGGATCCATATTTTCGATAGAACAGATGATGACAACATTATCATTTTTGTCGCGCAACAATTCTAATTCATATTCTTTCCAACCCATTAAAGCTTTATCTATCAAAACCTCGTGAATGGGTGACATTTCTAGACCGTAGGTTAGTTTTTCAGCAAAATCTTCTTTCTTGTAAACAATTGCTGCACCAGTTCCTCCCAATGTAAAGGAGGGACGAATCACGAGCGGAAACCCAAATTCCTGCGCAATTTCTTTTCCTCTCAAGAACGATGTACATATTTCGGCGGGAGCCGAAGGCACCTTTATTTTTTTTAATAGTTGTTTGAATTGTTCTCTGTCTTCGGTGATATTGATGGCGTTTACATCTACACCAATCATTTTTACATTAAAATCTTTCCAAATTCCTTTTTCATCGGCTTCGAGACACAAATTGAGTGCCGTTTGTCCGCCCATGGTTGGCAAAACCGAATCAATTTGTGGATGTTCTTCTAGTATTTTAATAATCGATTTAGTGGTTAACGGTAACAAATAAACATGATCTGCCATAGAGGGATCGGTCATTATGGTTGCCGGATTGGAGTTAATCAGGATAACTTCAATCCCTTCTTCGCGAATAGAGCGTGCCGATTGAGAACCTGCATAATCAAATTCGCAGGCTTGACCGATTACAATGGGTCCAGAACCAATGATTAAAACCGATTTTATTGAATTGTCTTTGGGCATTATAGTTTATGTTGTAAGTTGTGTGTTAAAGGTTGTATGAGTTGTGTATGCTTTTGTTATTGGTAGTTAATTATTTTTCAAAATTCAAAATTCCTTGTTCATTTGTTAACAATTAATTTAAAGTTTAAATAACGATTAACGAATGTTGAAATTTGAAGTTCATGCACTAGCCCCGAGTGTAACGGAAATCCTTTTTGTTTTTTCTGGAACCTGAATTCATTTCAGGTTAAAAATAAAAAGATTGCAGTGGAAAGCGCGAAATAGCTCCAAAAACTTATCAAAATTTATAAACAGGTTTAAAAAAAAGCCGTTACTAATAAAAGTAACGGCTTGATATTGATGGGTGTTGATCATTATTTTTTGTGTCTTGGTTCGCAAGATACTGTCAATTTATGTCTTCCTTTTGCTCTACGACGTGCAAGGACTTTTCTTCCATTTGCAGAAGCCATTCTGTCCATAAATCCGTGTTTATTTCTTCTTTTTCTTTTTGATGGTTGAAACGTTCTTTTGCTCATTACTTTGTATCTTTAAAATCGAGTATTAATTTCTAGGTGAAGACGGCTCTTTAAAACCGAGTGCAAATATACAAAGCTTTTTTTTTCTGGCAAGTAGTTTTATAAAAATATTTTCAAATCCTTTTATTACCTTTGCGACCACAAAACACAAAATTATGTTTCATAGATTTATTAAATTAATTATAGCTGCATTGCTCATACTCACTGCCATTTGGCAATTTACGGAGGGAAATATAGGAAACGGAATCTTTTTGATTTTGTTGACTGCCATTCCAATTTTTCTTTATTACAAGAACGAATTTATTTTATTGGCTTTTTTAAAATTGCGAAAGCAGGATTTTGCTGGAGCAAAAGTATGGTTGGATAAAATTAAAAATCCAGAGACGGCTTTGGTCCGTAAACAACAAGGATATTACAATTATTTACATGGTTTGATGCTATCGCAAACCAATTTGCATCAGTCAGAGAAATTTTTCAAAAAAGCGGTTGAACTGGGTTTAAGTATGGATATGGATTTGGCTGTAGCCAAATTGAATCTAGCGGGAATAGCAATGTCAAGACGTCGTAAAATGGAAGCTACCGCTTTGTTGAATGAAGCCAAAAAGCTCGATAAACAAAACATGCTGAACGATCAAATTAAAATGATGAAAGAGCAGATAAAGAAGATTTAGTAATCAGTGTTCAGCAACTGTTTGTAGTAAAAATTTACAATAAAAAAACGTCTTGAAATTTACAGGACGTTTTTTTATACTGTAGCCTTTTTTTGTTGTCCTCACAACTGAATCTTAATATCGTATTTTTTTTTACTTGGATTCAATAATTTTTTATCGCGCAACCAAGGGTTGTGAATTTTTAGAATCTTATAATTGATGCCTTGTGACTTGGCAAAGTTGGTTAAATCGCTAATTGTACTGTCGACTTGTACAATTTTGGTTGGGATTGGTGCATACAAATCAGTTAAATAAATACTGAAGCCATATTTTGCAGGTTCTTTCATGATTTCTTTTAAAGCTAAAATTCGGAAAACATAGCGAGAGGTTTCTTCGGTTAGCCCTAAATCGTAGTAATTAGTTACTTTTTGTTCTTCAATTTTTTTTTTAAGACCGTTCATTCCACCATTATAGGATGCTGCAGCCATTGTCCAGGTACCAAACCGTTGTTTGGCGGCTAAAAAGTATTTACAGGCTGCTTCAGTAGATTTCTCTAGATGGTAACGTTCATCAACAATTTCGTTTACTTCCATCCCGCACTCTTTAGCGGTATCAGGCATAAATTGCCAAACTCCTTTTGCTCCAGATGGCGAAACAGCATTAATTAAACCGCTCTCGATAACGGCTAAATATTTAAAATCATCGGGAATATTATATTGTTTAAGTATCGGTTCAATAATTGGAAATACACGATTCGCACGTTTAATAATCAGCGATGTGGTCGCGTCTAAATTGGCATTGATAAGTAATTCTCGGTCTAATCTTTCGTGAACATCTAGAATTTGCAACGGTGTTGTTTCTCCGGCAAAATCGACAGTAGTTGGAAAATACATTGGAGTGCCTTCATGAATAAACTTGTCTTTATTGTCTCCCGAAATCCCAAATACCAGAATTCCTGAAACTAAAACAACAACAAATGTCGCTAATAAGGCTTTATTCATTTTCATAATCGTTTTATTTATTAAGTAAATTTACAAAAACCAAAGCGAAATCATTCATTAGCTAACATAATTTTAGGCAAATTATCATTCAACCATCGGTATTTAGTCAAAATCATAATGTGGGTTCCTCCTTTTACAAGGATAGCGTTTTTTATATATTTTATGGGGAAAACTTCATCCGCATCACCGTGAATATGAATAATTTTTGGGTCTATTTCTGTTCTTTCCCAGTTGATGATATTATCGATTGCCCAATCTAAATAGCTTTTATCGCGTATGGAAAGAAACCTTTCATACAATTTTAATCGTTGCTGAACCATAGAAGATCCAAAAGAAAACTTGGCAAATACTTCGATGTTTTCTACTAATTTGGTTGGAATAAGTTTATAGGCTTTAGTTATTTTGGCGATTTTCATTTTTCGTGGTAATTCTCCATTTGATTTTACGCTAGAAATGATAATTACTTTTTTAGTATTTAAAAATGCTTTCATTTCCTGAACCAAAATACCTCCAAAAGAAACACCAACCAAAATTGCTTGATCATGCTTCACATTTTTTGCCATTCGTTTGGCATAATCCTGTAATGTTTCTTCGTTTTTTGGTAAAAACCACTCTAGCAAATGCATTTCAAATTCATCAGAAGGAAGTTGAATTCTTTCAAAAATACTGGGACTTGCGCCCAACCCTGGCATAAAATAAACGTGAATTTTAGTCATTTTTTAACCGTGAACTCGTTAATTTTTAGTAAATTTGTCTAAAAATAAACCTTTTTATTTATTTAACATGGATGCAACAGTTATTTCGGAAAAAATTGAAATCAAAGACAACACCTTTGCCCGTCAATTTGAAACTTTGGTAGAGGGTAAATTGATTTCTGTAGAGTATTCTTTTCAAGAAAAGAAAATTTTTCTAACCCGAATTAATGTTTTTGACGGATTTGATAATGAAGAATTCATTACTGATTTATTGAAAAATATTATGGAAATTGCGTACGAGCGCAAATTAAAAGTAGTTCCCATTTTACCAAAAATTGCACTTTTCTTCAGAAAAAATACTTGTTACAGAGATTTACTTCCTCCCGGAATCAAAATATAATTATTATAAACTCCAATGTAGAAATTCCAAATTCCAATAATAGTTAAATTGGAATTTGGAATTTTTCATTATAAAATTTCAACCTTACGCTCCCGTCTTCATCAATTTTAGACAATTTGATTTCGTGTAGTGTATTTACCAATTTAGGATTCCAAGGCGTTTTTACTTTCACATAATTTTCGGTAAAACCGTGAATAAAACCTTCTTTATTTTCGCTTTCAAAGAGTACGGTTCGGTTAGTTCCTATTTGGTTTTCATAAAATGCACGACGCTTTTTGACTGATAATCCGCGTAGCATTTTACTTCTTTTGTTTCGCACATTCATCGGAACAACATTTGGCATTTCAGCAGCTTCGGTATTATCTCTTTCAGAATAAGTGAAAACGTGTAGATACGAAATATCCATTTCGTTTAGGAAATTATAAGTTTCCAAAAAATGTTCATCAGTTTCACCCGGAAAACCGACAATAACATCTACGCCAATGCAGGCATGAGGCATTATTTCACGAATTTTATTTACCCTTTCAGTGTACACTTCTCGCAAGTATCGACGCTTCATTTTTTTCAAAATTTCGTTGCTTCCACTTTGCAATGGAATATGAAAATGTGGCACGAATGTTCGGCTTTGTGATACAAATTCGATGGTTTCGTTCTTTAACAGATTGGGTTCGATAGATGAAATTCGGAGTCTTTCAATGCCTTCCACCTTGTCTAAAGCCTGAACTAAATCAAGGAAAGTATGTTCGTGTTTTTTATTCCCGAATTCTCCTTTTCCGTAATCACCAATATTTACACCAGTCAAAACGATTTCCTTGATTCCTTGTTTCGAAATATCGGAAGCATTTTTCAATACATTTTCCAAAGCATCACTTCTCGAAATTCCTCGTGCCAACGGAATTGTGCAATACGTACATTTGTAATCACAACCATCCTGAACTTTCAAAAAGGCTCGCGTTCTGTCGCCAATAGAATAACTTCCAACATAGAAATCAGCTTCTTCAATTTCGCATGAATGCACTTCACCCCTATCGTTTTTGGACAAGTCATTTATATAATCGGTGATTTTGAATTTTTCGGTGGCACCCAAAACCAAATCAACGCCGTCAATAGCAGCTAATTCTTCGGGTTTTAATTGCGCATAACAACCAACCGCCGCAACGAACGCTTTGTCGTTGAGCTTCATGGCTTTTTTTACAATTTGTTTGAATTGTTTATCGGCATTTTCAGTAACCGAACACGTATTTATCACATAAATATCGGCTGCTACTTCAAAATCAACACGGTCAAAACCTTCGTCTTGAAAATTTCTCGCAATGGTAGAAGTTTCCGAGAAATTCAATTTGCAGCCTAAAGTATAAAAGGCAACTTTTTTTTTGTTTTCCATAATACACTCAATTGATGAAATCGTTGTCAAAAATTGAGAGTTCAAAGATAATCTAATTTGAAGATTAGACAATTTGAATATTTGAAAATTGTTATTATTCTTTTCTGTATTTTTTGGTTATCTCAAAAACGTGTTCTAAAATTTTGGCATCTTCATCAGAGAATTCTACTTGGCGACGCGCCATAACTATTTTGGCAGTTTGAAATGCTTTTGAAGTTAAATAAGTTGTGAATCCTGATGCTCCACCCCAAGAAAAACTCGGCACAAAATTGCGTGGAAACCCAGAACCAAAAATATTGGCGGAAACCCCAACTACAGTTCCTGTATTAAACATGGTATTGATGCCACATTTGCTGTGATCACCCATCATTAATCCGCAGAATTGAAGACTTGTTCTTGCAAATCCTTCGGTTTCATAGCTCCATAAGCGGACTTCTTCGTAATTATTTTTTAGATTCGAATTGTTGCTGTCGGCACCAATATTGCACCATTCGCCTAAAACAGAATTTCCTAAAAATCCATCATGACCTTTATTGGAATATCCCATCAAGACTGAATTACTTACTTCACCACCAATTACGGAATGCGGTCCAACAGTTGTAGCACCATATACTTTAGAAGCCAGCTTTACTCTTCCCGATTCGCAAAGCGCAAACGGTCCGCGAATTACTGAACCTTCCATGATTTCGGCATTTTTGCCAATATAAATTGGACCTGTTGAAGCATTCAGTGTTACAAATTCAAGTTTTGCTCCTTCTTCGATAAAGATGTTTTCAGGCGAAAGCACGTTTACACTTTTTGGAATTGGTTGCGAATGTCTTCCATCGGTAATTAACTCAAAGTCTTCTCGCATAGCTGCATCATTTTTGGCAAAAATATCCCAAGTATGCTGCACTGTCAGGCATTCTTCGCTAAACTCAATTATTTCATAACTATCAAAATCAACTTCTTCCTGCGTATCATTGGTATAAAAAGCGATGACTTCATCATCTTGAAAAATAGCTTGATTTTTTTCTAAACTTTTTACCATTTCAGCAAGAATATCATTTGGCAAAAAAGAAGCATTAATCATAACATTGTCCTCCATTTCTACCATTGGAAACTTTTCTGAAAGGTATTCTTCGGTCAAAGTTGTTGTAGTGTATCCCAAATATTTTTCCCATTTTTCGCGAATGGTCAAAATTCCGATGCGGATATCTGCAACAGCTCGCGTGAATGTAAAAGGTAAAAGTGCGTTACGAACTGTTCCGTCAAAAAGTATGTAGTTCATTATGAAAGTTTATGAGTTTATGAGTTTATAACTCTCTTCAAAAGTACAAAGATTAAACAAATAAAAAACCACTCACTTTCGTAAATGGTTTTGATAATATTAAAATACTGGAACAATTATTTGGCGTGTTTCGCGTATTTAGTTTTGAATTTATCGATACGTCCTGCCGTATCAATAAGTTTGGATTTACCTGTGTAAAAAGGATGAGAAGTTCTAGAAATCTCCATTTTGTAAACCGGATATTCAACACCTTCGTGCGTGATAGTTTCTTTAGTTTCCACAGTTGATTTAGTAATAAATACATCGTCATTTGACATGTCTTTGAAAGCAACTAATCTGTAATTTTCTGGGTGAATTCCTTGTTTCATGATAAATCTTTTTATTGTTATGAAGTAGTTTATTTTGAAGCTTTCACGCTGAAAGGTATAAACAAGCTACAACTTTTATTTTTTTTTAATTAGAGTGTGCAAAAATACAACTATTTTTTAAAAATCAAACCAATAGGTAAACTTTTTTTAAATCTTACTCACTTAATATTTGTAAATATGGATTTACTATATTTGTTAAATTAATTAAAACTTTAAAAATGGAACAAAAAACTTCGCCAGCAAAATCTTCTATTCAATTTGGAATTCTTTTTGGAGTATTTATGATTTTAGAATTAGTAATCTCATATGTATTGAGCATCGGTGCAGAAAACAAAACCTATGGTATCTCAATTAATTTGTTAAATTATTTAGTAATGCCTTTTATATTTATCTTTTTAGGCTGCAACAATTACAAAAAAAACTTCAATGAAGGCTATATTTCTCTTGGAGAAAGCATAAAAATAGGATTGTCTATTGCATTGATTGCTACTTTGCTTTATGGTGTTTTTTATATTATTTTTAATATGATTTTTCCAGAATTTATACCAGATTTGATTGCTAAAATAAAAACTGTTTCTATTAAAGAGAATCCCAATTTGACACAAGAACAATTAGACATATCGATGTCTATTGTAAAGAAAGTCATGAACCCCTATATCACAGTGCCCCTGGCAATTGCTATAAATTGTTTTGTTGCGTTAATCCATTCCTTAATAATTGGAGCAATTATAAAAAACGAAAGACCAACTTTTAATTAATGAATTTATCCATTATAATTCCGCTTTTAAACGAGCAGGAATCCTTGCCCGAATTACAGCAATGGCTTGTAAAAGTTATGATTGCTCACAATTACAGCTACGAAATTATCTTCATAGATGATGGCAGTACCGACGATTCTTGGCAAATTATAGAACAACTTTCCAATGAAAATTTTAATGTAAAAGGCATTCGGTTTCTTAAAAATTTTGGGAAATCCCAAGCTTTACATGCCGGTTTTGAAAAGGCTGAAGGTGACGTTGTGATTACTATGGATGCAGATTTGCAAGACAGTCCGGAGGAAATTCCGGATTTATACAACATGATAACCAAGCAAAATTTTGATTTGGTTTCAGGCTGGAAAAAGAAGCGTTATGATTCGGTTTTTGGCAAAAATCTGCCTTCAAAATTGTTTAATTGGGCTGCCCGAAAAACTTCTGGTGTTCAACTTAATGACTTTAACTGCGGATTAAAAGCCTATAAAAATAGTGTTATTAAAAATATCGAAGTTTCGGGCGAAATGCATCGTTACATTCCGGTTTTGGCAAAGAATGCGGGTTTTTCGATAATTGGAGAAAAAGTTGTCATTCATCAAGCCCGAAAATATGGAGAATCAAAATTTGGCATGAACCGTTTCATTAATGGTTTTTTAGATTTGATTACAATATGGTTTTTATCAAAATACGGCAAACGTCCGATGCACTTATTTGGTGCACTTGGTGTGGTAATGTTTATCATAGGATTTATTTCAACATTTTTGATTATTGGTTTAAAACTTCTAAAATTATTTGTATTTAATGAACCAACCATTTTAGTAACTGCAAATCCACTTTTTTATATTGCTTTAACAGCTATGGTTATTGGTTCGCAATTGTTTTTAGCAGGATTTTTGGGCGAAATAATTTTAAGAACAAAAAACAACGAAGAACGTTATAAAATTTCTGCAGCAGTGAATCTGTAAAATGAACTGTATTACGAAATGTGATACCATAAAAAGTTATTCTTTAAGGTCACAAATTGTGACCTTAAACATATTAAAAGAATGGAATTAGAAGTTATTCAAAATAAAATATTTGAAATACGAGGTTTTAAAGTCAAGATCGATTTTGATTTAGCATCACTTTATAATGTTGAAAACAAGCGCCTTAAAGAAGCAGTTAGGAGAAATATAAATCGTTTCCCTGAAGATTTCATGTTTGAACTTACTGAAATCGAGTTCAATAATTTGAGGACGCAAATTGCGTCCTCAAACCGTGGTGGAATCAGATACATGCCTTTTGCATTCACAGAACAAGGAATTGCAATGCTTTCAAGTGTTTTGAATAGCGAGAAAGCAATTAAAATTAATATTTCGATAATAAGAGCTTTTGTCACGATTAGACAATTTGCTTTAAATTACACTGAATTACAAAAAAGAATAAATGAAATTGAAGGACAGTTTCCTGAAATTTATAATATCTTGAATTACCTGGTTGAAAAAGACACTAACGAAATAGTTACTGAAAGAAACAAAATTGGCTACAAAAAATAAGAAAATGCACATCGAACAAACTATATTAGAAAAAGTAAACGAGTGGCTTACACTAACATTTGACCAAAAAACACAAGACGAAATCATAGCAATGATGACTTCTTCTCCGAAAATTTTAGAGGAAAGTTTTTATAAAAATTTGGAGTTTGGAACTGGTGGTATGCGGGGAATAATGGGCGTAGGAACCAATCGTATAAACAAATATACATTAGGAAAAAACACCCAAGGCTTATCTGATTATTTGAAAAAATCATTTCCAAACGAGCCATTAAAAGTCGCTATTGGTTATGATTGTCGGCACAACAGCGATACCTTGGCCAAAGTGGTTGCTGATGTTTTTTCGGCAAACGGAATAAAAGTTTATTTGTTTTCAGAAATGCGTCCTACACCTGAATTATCTTTCGCAGTAAGATATTTAAACTGCTATGCCGGAATAGTTTTAACCGCTTCACACAATCCACCAGAATATAACGGATACAAAGTATATTGGCAAGATGGTGGACAATTAGTACCTCCCAACGATGCTGAAATTGTTCAAGTAATTGAAAACTTAAAATACAGCGAAATCAAATTTGAAGCGAACGAAAATCTGATTGAATATATTGATTTTGCTGTGGATGAAGCTTTCGCTAAATCGACTCTTCAAAACGCAAGTTTCAACACGTCGGCGCAAACTAGAAAAAATTTAAAAATCGCATACACTTCCCTACACGGAACTTCTATCAAAATGGTTCCAAAAGTATTGGAAAAAGCTGGTTATACTGATGTAAATATTGTTCCAGAACAAGCAGAACCCAACGGAGATTTCCCAACAGTAGTTTCGCCAAATCCCGAAGAACCAGAAGCATTGACGATGGCGTTGGCGTTGGCAGATAAAATAAATGCGGATATTGTTTTTGGAACTGACCCAGATAGCGACCGACTTGGCGTTGCCGTTAGAAATAACAAAGGTGAAATGCAATTATTGAACGGAAACCAAACTATGGTTGTCATGACGCATTTTCTTTTGGAAAAATGGAAAAAGGCAGGAAAAATAGATGGCAAACAATTCATCGGTTCTACAATAGTTTCTACACCAATGATGCTCGAGTTGGCTTCGGCTTTTGATGTAGAATGCAAGGTTGGGTTAACCGGTTTCAAATGGATAGCCAAATTTATTCGTGATTTTCCTGAACTTAAATTTATTGGCGGCGGTGAAGAAAGTTTTGGCTATATGGTTGGTGACGCTGTGCGCGATAAAGATGCGGTTGGTGCGATTTTATTAATGAGTGAAATTGCCGCGCAAGCTAAAGAAAATGGGAGTTCAGTTTACAAAGAATTAGAACAAATGTATATTGACTTTGGGTTCTATAAAGAACATTTGATTTCGATTACCAAAAAGGGAATTGAAGGTGCAAATGAAATCAAGAAAATGATGGTTGCCATGCGCGAGAATCCAGTTTCGGAAATCAATGGGCAACGTGTTATTATGGTGGAAGATTATCAAAACTCAACGGCAAGAAATCTTTTGACCAATGAAATTGAAACTTTATTGGTTCCAAAATCGGATGTATTGATTTATTATTTAGAAGATGGTTCAAAAATTTGTGCCCGTCCAAGTGGAACCGAACCAAAAATAAAATTTTATTTCAGTGTAACTACTGCTGTCGAAAGTTTAGATCAAATTCCTACCGCTGAAGTGTTTTTAGACACTAAAATCAAAAATATAATTTCAGAAATGCAGTTGAACTAATGGATAACAACCTTAAAAAAATACTTCCTTTTGCATTGAAATATAAAAAAAATGTAATTTTAAATATTGTCTTCAATATATTTTACGCATTTTTTTCCACATTAGGAATGGTTTCTATAATCCCAACTTTGAAGGTGCTTTTCCAACAAACAGAGCAAGTGACTGTTCATCCTACTTATAAAAGCATTGGTTATTTAGGCAAGTACGGCGAAGATTTATTGAATTATTACATTACCAAATTATCAAACGATAATGGTAAGGAATATGCATTATTGCTTGTAGTGTCATTAGTAATTGTAATTTTTTTATTAAAAAATGTTTTCAATTATTTGGCTTCTTTTCATGTTATGCATCTACGAACGGGCGTTCTCAAAGACATGCGTGAAAAATTGTACCAAAAAATAATTCATTTACCTGTTTCTTATTACTCTGATGCTCGAAAAGGCGATGTGATGTCACGAATGCTTGGTGATATTAATGAGGTGCAAAATTCTTTTTTTCAAGTATTAGAATTGGTTTTCCGTGAACCGTTAACGATTATTTTTTCGATTATAGCTATGTTGGCTATCAGTTCAAAACTGACTTTGTTTGTATTTATATTTATCCCAATATCGGGGTTAATTATCTCTAGAATTGGTAAAAATTTAAAATCAAAATCAAAAAAAGCGCAACAAGAAACGGGATATTTTATTTCAATTTTAGACGAAACATTAGGCGGAATGAAAGTGGTGAAAAGTTATAACGCCGAAAATCTATTTATTTCAAAATTCAACAATTCCATTACAAGATTACAGCAACTATCTAATAGCATTGGAAACAAAAGTAATTTGGCTTCGCCGATGAGCGAATTTCTAGGAATTCTAACTATAACAGTCCTTTTGTGGTACGGAGGTTATATGGTTTTAGTTGACATGTCGTTAGAAAGTACGGCATTCATTGGTTATATTGCTTTGGCTTACACCATTCTAACTCCTGCTAAAAATATTTCTAAAGCTTCGTATCAAGTAAAAACAGGTTTAGCGGCTGCAGAACGAGTATTTACGTTGATGGAAGAAGAAAACGCTATCACATCTAAACCAAATGCAATTTATAAAGACCGTTTTGAAACCGAAATATCATTAGAAAACATCAACTTTAGGTATCAAGATGAAAATGTTTTGAAAAACTTTTCGCTAAAAATTCCTAAAGGAAAAACGGTAGCTTTAGTTGGGCAATCTGGAAGCGGGAAAAGTACCATTGCCAATTTACTAACGCGATTTTATGATGTTAATGAAGGCAAAATTACGATTGACAGTATTGACATCAAAGATATGGATATGCAATCGCTGCGCGGTTTGATGGGTTTAGTAACTCAAGATTCGATATTATTTAACGATACCATAAAAGCCAATATTGCTTTAGGAAAACCAAATGCTACTGATGCTGAAATAATTGAGGCTCTGAAAATTGCCAACGCTTATGAATTTGTAAACGAGTTGCCCGAAGGAATATCTACCAATATTGGCGATGGTGGAAACAAACTTTCGGGCGGACAAAAACAACGATTGTCGATTGCTCGCGCTGTTTTGAAAAATCCACCGATTATGATTTTGGATGAGGCAACTTCGGCATTGGATACTGAAAGTGAGCGATTGGTTCAAATTGCGTTAGAAAACATGATGCAAAACCGAACTTCAATTGTTATTGCCCATAGACTTTCAACGATTCAAAAAGCGGATTTAATTGTAGTAATGCACAAAGGAAAAATTGTAGAGCAAGGAAATCACGAACAACTTTTAGCGCAAAATGGTACGTATTCCAAATTGGTTTCTATGCAGTCTTTTGATTAGTTTATAGGATTATAGCTGCTTGTTTTCCATTCTTTGTTTAAAAGATTTAGGCAATAATAATACACTTTATCCTTCTTATCAAACTCTCCATTTTTGTTAGTATCTTCAATGGTTCTGAAGTAAAGAATTCCTTTTGATTCGATAATTTTCCAATCTATTAACTCCTGAAAATCAGGCGTAAGTTTAGCAAACTCTTGACCAGAAATTGTGCTGATATATAAAGATTTAATATCATTATTGTCTAATTTACCATCGTTATTGGTATCCTTATCAACTAATGAATAAACTAATACTTGTTTTTTACTTTTATCAGCAAAAGCCTTTAAGTAAGTGGCTGTTTCTATTAAAACTACTTTATTGGTCAAAGCATAAATGCTATCTTTTCCTATTTCTTGAAACTTAATATTTTTTAAATAACCTGTAATCTGAAATTCTCCGTAATTGGAAACTGTAAAACCATCTTCGGAATTATTAGAGGATTTAATTCCTTTTCCACTTCCTGAAACAACTCCAATAGGATGTAGTAAAAAGTTTGTTCCTACCATATTGATTGGTAAATCAGCTATTTCAATTTGATTTTTATTAACTGCAACTTCTGGTTTGGTTTTAGAGCTAGCGTCGTAAGTTACTTTGGGCTTATCTGCTGGTTGTTTCTTGCAACTTCCAAAAAGCTGAACAAAAATTAAAAATATTAAGGTAAAAAAGATTTTCATTTTCATAAAATTTGACACTCAAAATTAGTGAATTATTTCTACAATCTAGCAGTCAGTTTAATATTGAAAACGCGTGTGGTCATGTAATTTGGAATTCCGTATTGACTTTTAGTATAAACATCCCGCACCCAAGTATTCGTAATGGCATTTTGGTTGTTAAACAAATTGAAAATTTCAAAACCTATTGATAAATCTTGAAATTTTTTAAGCCAATGTCCATCTGGTCTTTCATTATTTCTTTCTGTAAAGACATACGAAAATCCCACATCGGCCCGACGGTAATCGCGCAGACGACTTTGATATACATATGCATCAGCATAGGATGGCGAACCACCGGGTAATCCTGTATTGTAAACCAAATTCAGGTACAGCTTCATGTTCGGAATATTGGGCATATAGTCTTGAAATAAAATTCCGAATTTCAATCGTTGATCTGTTGGACGGGCGATATAACCTCTTTCATTTTGATTTTCTTCGGTTTTCATATAACCAAAACTCAACCAAGATTCGGTTCCAGGAACAAACTCTCCGTTCAGCCGTAAATCCAAGCCATAAGCATAAGCGGTAGCATTGTTATTGGCTCGATACCGAATCCTGACATTTTCCAGCGAATAAGTATTTACATCGGTCATAGTTTTATAATATGCTTCTGAAACTAATTTAAAAGGACGATTGTTCAACTTAAAATTATAGTCGTTACTCAAAACAAAATGAATGGACTGTTGTGCTTTGACATTTGGGTTTATAGCACCATTCATGTTTCGTAACTCCCTGTAAGATGGTGGTTGGTGATAATATCCAACGGACAATCGGAAAACCATATCCTTTTCCCAATCTGGTTTTAAGGTTAGCTGCGCTCTCGGGCTAAAAACGGTTTGTTGTTTTGTATTTGTAATTCCTTCGCCAGCAACTATCCAGCTATGAAAACGAGAACCAGCCGTAATCCATAATTGATTGTTCCCAATCTTTGTTTTCGTGCTCCATTGTACGTAACCAGATAAACGGTTGATATCAACAAAATTTGTAGCTCTGACATTTTGATATGGCACTAATGGTCCGGTGTAAGGATTGTAAGGTTGATTGTTGGGCAAATGAAACGGCGGAGGATTAATCGAAAAACCTGCCGAATCTATAACTTCCCATTCTACAATTCGATCACGAATGTTTTCGCGAGTGTATTTAAAACCCCAATCTATTTGATGTTTTTTGTTATTAATTTGATGGGTTCCCTTAATTTCCGCATTGGCAATCAAAGCATCCAAATCGTTTCGAGCATGATTTAATTGTGTTCCAATACCACGATTAAAGGTTACTTGCCCCAATGTTTGCGAACCTAAATTGGTATCAACTTCACCGAGGTAATAAGCAGCGAGAATATCAAAATATTCTTGTTCTTGTGTATGGTAGAGTGAACTTATTAGCTTAAAAGTATTATTTTCGTTAACAACAAAATTTATTTTAAAAGCACCAAATAGCGTTTGATACTTATCTTTTTCTTGACCTTCATAAAAAACTTGTAATGCTATGGGTTGATCAATTGTTCCAAAATTAGTTTGACGAGTTAACGGCTGGTAATTGTATTTATTTTGAGAAGCATTGCCCAAAAAACTGAACTGCCATTTCTTATTTGGATTAAAATTCACATTAGCTTGAACATCGCTAAAAGTGGGTCTAAAATTTGTCTGTGTTTCTTGACTGTTTACCAAAAGGGAATTGTCGCGATACCGAATTCCTGTAATTGCCGACCATTTTTTGTTTTTTGAAATTCCTTCTCCCGTTAAACTTCCTCCTAGGAAACTTGCTTCGGCAGCAATACCATATTTGGTTGGTTTTCTGTAGGTTATATCTAAAACTGATGATAATTTATCGCCATATTTTGCCTGAAAACCTCCAGCCGAAAAATCTACATTTTGAACCATATCGGTATTGGTAAAACTCAATCCTTCTTGTTGACCCGAGCGAATTAAAAACGGGCGATAGACTTCAATTTCGTTTACGTAAACTAAATTTTCGTCATAATTGCCACCACGAACATTATATCCTGAACTCAATTCGTTATTGCCATTTACACCTGCAAAAGTTTTTAAAACACTTTCAACACCAGGCATTGCACTTGGGTTTTTACGAATAGTTTCAGGTTCTACAGAGGTAATTCCTTGCACTCGTCTTCTGCTACTGGTAATAACCACATCGCTTAATTGCTCGGCTTTATCACTCATTACTACATGATATTCAAAATTTTCATTGGGTTTTAATTGCAACGTTGCGGTGATATTTTTTAAAGCTGTATGAGTAAAAACCAAAATTACTTTTTGATTGGCGGGAACAATTATTTGATAAAACCCATTGACATCTGTAGTAACCGATTTGGTTTGATAACTAATATTTACACCTTCAACAGGTTTGTTATTTTCATTAAGCACAATTCCGGCAACTTTAGCGGTTTGATTTTGTGCAGTAGCAATGATACTTATGGTAAAAAAAAAGAGCGTAAATAGAAATTTATTTGTTTTCAAATTATAGAATTAAAGTTTCTGCCTTCTAAAAAAATGCGTTTCAAAGATAGTAGAATTTCCAACATTATCAGTAATG
>NZ_JANXUG010000100.1 GCF_025352015.1 Flavobacterium sp. | reverse complement strand
TAGCGTCGTAGGAATGTTGATAAGCTTTTAAATCCCGAAGGGAATTTTTTAAAAAACTTATCAATGTTCCGGCAATAAAGTATAAATTTGAAATAATTATTAAACCTAAAAAAAGGTCAACGTATTTTAGGATAAGACATAGTTTAGATATAGTTGCTCTATTCTTTTTTTTCGTCTAAAAAGAATAATTAAGAAACGAGCTGTTACAACTTTAAAAAAGTGCAGCTTTTCAAGAAGATATGTTAGATACTGTGAAAACAAATTTTACTGTTTTATTATTTTATCTGTAAGATGATGATATATAAAATTCCCAAGAATACCCTTGATTGCTGTTTAAATTTTCTGTTCCTATGTATGGGATTACACCTGGAGCAGAAGCTCTAAAATCATATTCACCTGGAGTTAAATTAATGTTTTTTGTTTCATATGGACTGAAATGATATAACTCTGTATTTAATTTCAAGGTTAGGGTTTTACTTGTATTGTTAAATATTTTCACATCGGAATTGTAATTTGAAGTTTGACCACTAGGTATAAATACACTTTCATTACTTTTACTAACCAGCTTACCAACTTTTACATACGATTTATGAACATAACCTTCTCTGTCAGTAGCTATATCAATGACATTGTAGTAATCATTCTCTGTTTCAAGAGAAACAATAAAGATTTGGGTTTTTGGTTTTAAGGAACTGATGATATTATCATCGCTACTAGATCCTTCTCTAAAATTTACTTGTTTAGTAATTGTGCCTATGTAAGATTGGCTGTAAATGGCATTTGATATTAAAATAAAAAAGATTAAAAGCATTATTTTTTTCATAGTCAAAATGTTTGATCAATTTTATTTAACAAGATTTTAGTAGTCTCAAAATTAACATTTTTTTTAACATTTAAGATGCAATTGAAAGAAAAATAATGTAACTAAGTGAATTTTTTTATTCGGTGTAAAGCTAAATTCTTTTAAAAATGTTTCTTTGCGGTTTTCCTCATTTTGTAAAAATTTTATCTTAATATAAAAGATAAATTCAAATTAGTCTTTTGACTATGCTTAGAATGGGCTATGAAGCAAACAAACATTCGAGTTTAGGAATACTTGGACTAAATGAAAGTTTTGTGTAGATGAATGAGATAATGGCTATAATAAAAACATTGTTTTTTGAACTTTGGAAATGATTAGTATCAAAAATATAAGACTCTTAATTTACTAATATCCCCAATCGTTATGAGATACTGGCAAATTGTTTAATTCTTCTTTGTACAATCTCCATTTTGGTAAAAATTGGTTCATATACCCAATGAATTTATCGTTGTGATTTCTCTCTAATAAATGAATTAATTCGTGAACAATAATGTATTCTAAACAAATGATTGGTTTTTTAGATAGTTCCAAATTAAGCCAAATTCTCTTTTCTTCGATGTTACAAGTACCCCATTTGGTTCTCATTTGCTTTACACCCCAATCGTTTGCTTTTACATCAATTAAGTTTTCCCATTTAGTAATTAATTCCGGAATGACCTTTTTTAATTGATTGCGATGCCATTCTCTCATAATTCGCCCTTTGTCTTCTGTTGAAGTGTTTGGTCTAACGAAAAGATGAATTGTTTTTGTTCCTTTTATTTCTACCTTGTTAAAACCTTTATGTTCAATAACATTCAACAAATATCTTTTGCCAAATAAATAATGACTTTCACCTGAAATAAATTCTCTTGGTGTTTCTCTTGGTTGAGTATTGAAGTTTTTTATGTGCTTTTTTATCCAGCCAATTTTAGAAATAGCAAATAAACGCATTACTTCGCTATCCGTTTTCTCTGGTGCAGACAATCGAATTCTACCCATTGGCGGATAAACTGCCAAGTGCATATTCTTAATGTCTTTACGGACAATATCAATAGTAAGATTAGCTACTGAAATAGTTTCCATATTAATATTCATTTTGAGCTTTTACTATTTGCATCAGTTCTTCGGTTTTACTATCGTCTTTTATAATTTCGTTGATAGCAATACGCAGTTTCTTTTCTTTTAAACCTCCATCTCTCCAGCCGTCAAGTTTGTTACTCTTGATTACGTTATCAATCGCTAAAGCGAGGATTTCATCATTATTTAAATTATCAAATAAGTTTCTTTTTGCAATTGAATTTAAAGATATTGGATAATCGGTTTTACCCATTGGATTAGAAACGTCACTAGCTAATTGTTTGATTTTTTCTAAATATTCCTGATATGCAATTGTTTCTTCCTTACGTTGTTTTATGAGTTCATCTAACAACTTAGACATTTTCTCATAATACTTGGGATTGGTCTGTGTTTCTTCAATTATAACCTTTCTTACATTGTTTTCAATCGTTTCGGCAACAGCTTCCTTACTTCTTTTATTTCCATAAGGTTCTGGTGGTTCACTAACGTGTAAAATTAAATCAACTAGGGATTTATTTTCAAAGTCGGATATTTTTTTACTGCTTTTGGCATCTAAATACATATCCATTAATTGTCGCATTCCTGGTTCAAATCTTTTTAAATCAACGTAATCACCACTTGCTTGTTTGATGGTGTCTCTAACATCTGAATAGAATTGGACTTGTTGCTTTATTTTCTCAGCTTCTTGCTCTGAATAACCAATTTTGTGCATTTCGTTAGCAATATTTGCATACGCTCTGATTAATGCTACTACTGATTTGTATAATGTTATTCTACGCTCTTCCGTCTCTTTAATATCCTCTGGATTTTCGGTATTGCCACAAAAATATCTTATAAAACTTGGTTCGTCTTGTGGATGGACAGGTTCGCACAATGCAATGACTGTTTCTAAAGCATTTTCTAATCGGTCTTTGCTTACTTCGTATCTGTCGGACAATAATCCTTTTACATCGTCTAAATCATATTCGTCGAATGCTCCTGAAGTGTAATCTGTAATTGATCGTTGTAAACTTTTGAATAAATCTTTATAATCTACAATATACCCGTATTCCTTGTCTTCGTTGTCTACACGATTTACACGGCAAATAGCTTGAAATAAGCCGTGGTCTTGCATTGATTTATCAATATAAAGATAAGTAGCAGATGGTGCATCAAAGCCAGTTAAAAGCTTATCTACAACAATCAACAATTTCATTTTAGCAGGTTCTTTTATGAACTGCGTTTTTGCTTGGTCTTCAAAATCTTCTGTTGTTTTTCCGTTCAACATTTTTTGATAGACTTCGTATTTCAATAATTTTTCTGTTGGTGTACTTTCTCCGGTTTCTTCGCCTTTTGTATCTCCGTGATGTGGATTATAAGAAGTTATTATTGCACATTCTTTGAAACCTGCATTTTGAAAAATCTCATAATATTTACAAGCATTGTACACACTACTTGATACCAACATTGCATTTCCTTCTCCTGTTGATAATCTTGGTTTTATTTTGAAATCTTTAACTATATCAAATACTATTTTTTCTAATCGAGATTTAGAACCCAATACTTTTTGCATTGTTCCCCAATTTCTTTTTAGATCTATTTTGGCACTATCTGTTAAACCTTTTGTTTCTGCATCAAACCAATCGTCTATACTTTGTTGGTCAGTTACAAATTGTTCTACATCACGAGCTTCATATAATAAATCTAACACTACACCATCAGCAACTGCTTCATCAAATTTATAGGGTTCGCCAATGTATGGTCCGAAAACTTCTATACTTTTTTGTTTGTCTTTTTTGAGTAATGGCGTTCCCGTAAAACCAATAAATAGTGCCTCTGGTAACAATAATTTCATTGCATCGTGCAATTTTCCTGATTGTGTTCTATGGCATTCATCTACAAAAACATAGATATTTCCTTTGGCTCTAAAATCAGAAGGTAAACTCTTTTTTAATTCTTCAATATAGCCATCAAAATCTCCTTCTTCTGAATTTCTGCCAAATTTATGTACCAAACTAGCAATCAACCAAGGACTGGTATTATTCAATTTACTGATTAAATCCTTACCGCTTTTTGTTCTATATATATTTTCTTCAACACCTAAAAAAAGTTTTTCTATTTGGTCGTCAAGCTCTTCACGGTCTGTTATGATAAGAATTCTACTGTTGTCAATATTTTCTCTAATCCATTTGGTAAGCCATACCATTGTTAGGCTTTTTCCACTTCCTTGTGTATGCCAAATGATGCCGCCTTGTTTAGAATGAACATTTTTATGAGCTGCCTTGATACCGAAAAATTGATTGGGACGACATAGTTTTTTTGTGCCTTTGTCGAATACCACAAAATCGTGTATCAGTTCGAGGAAACGCTCTTTTTGACACATTAAATACAAATGTTTGTCTATGGCGTATTCAAATTTTTTATCTGTTTCTTCTTTCCACTGCAAATAGTATTTTTCAGTAGTTTCAATGGTTCCGTAACGTAAGCCTTGCGCATCATTTCCTGCTAAAACGTATTGCATTGTGGAAAAAAACTTCTGGATAAACATTGGTTTTTGATTGTCCAAGTTCTGACGAATACCCCATTCAACACCTTT
>NZ_JANXUG010000075.1 GCF_025352015.1 Flavobacterium sp. | reverse complement strand
TGTTTTTTCTAGATTTTAGTATTTATTTTGAAACCTTATTCAAAATAAAGTGTAAGTTTACGAGACCAAACAAGCTACTAATGTTATGTCAGATTTCTGGTTGTATTTCAATATTGGATTAAAACATCTGTTCAATTTTCGTGCTTACCAAGATGTTTTATTTCTTATCGCGCTAACTGTTCCTTATGAATTCAACGCTTGGAGACGCCTTCTTATTCTTGTTTCCTTATTCACTGCTGGGCATATTTTAGCTTTATTACTTGCTGTTTTTAATATCCTTTTAGTTAAAGTTGCCATCGTGAACTTTTTAATTCCGACAATAATTTTTATAGTCGCATTTTACAATATTTTAAATACCGGAAAAGCAAGTAAAAAAGCTGCTACAACCCCCATCGCTGTGGTGACTACAATTTTTGGAATTATCCACGGATTGGGTTATGCTTCTTATTTTAATAGTTTGGTTCCCAAAAAAGCTACCGACAAATTATTGTCTCTTTTTGAAGCAGCACTAGGTTTTCAAATATCTCAATTCTTACTCATTATTATAGCATTACTCCTTGCCTATGTGGTTCAAACACTATTCAAATTCACCAAGAGCGACTGGATATTAATAGTTTCTGCTTTTACCATTGGCATTATTATTCCGATAGTAATTCGTACAGAAATTTGGTGGAAATAATTATTTAGAAGCAAAAGGTTTAGGTATATTTGCTTTCCATTTTCCTGCTGTACGTTTCAATATTTTATTTAGCCTTCCGCAAAAGCTTCAGGCTAATCAAAATGATTTTCACTTCCATCAGGGCTAGAAACAAAACATTTTATTTTTTGAAATGAAAAATCAAAAACAACTCAAATACGACATTGCTTACTTAAGAATTGCTACCGAGTGGAGCAAACTTTCTTACTGCAAACGCAAACAAGTGGGTGCAATCATCGTGCGTGAACGAATGATTATTTCTGACGGCTACAACGGCACGCCATCTGGTTTTGAGAATTGTTGCGAAGATGAAGAGGGATTAACCCAATGGTTTGTGCTTCATGCCGAAGCCAACGCTATTTCAAAAGTGGCGCGTTCTACTCAAACGTGCGAAAACGCGACCTTATACATCACGCTTTCACCTTGTAAAGAATGTAGTAAACTCATCCATCAATCTGGAATAACTAGAGTGGTGTTTCAATACGGATATCGAGATACCACAGGTTTAGAATTTTTAAAAAAAGCTGGTGTAATTGTACATCAAATTAAAGATTTAGAATAAATGGAATCAAAGAAAAATTATTTACCACTACTACTATTTGCTTGCGTTGCCATGGGAATTGTAATTGGTGGTATGATTAATTTTCCCAAACGAACACTCTCTAAACAAAATGCGCGCAAAATTAAAATTGAACGTTTAATAGATTTTATCAACGAGGAATATGTTGATGATGTCAACACCGACTCTATTGTTGATAAAACGGTTAGCAGTATTTTGGCAAATCTTGACCCGCATTCTGTATATCTTTCGCCAAGAATACAATCCTCTGAATCCGAGATTATGAAAGGTGATTTTGTGGGAATTGGCATTAATTTTTATGTGTACAATGATACCATTTCAGTTGTAAAACCTTTAGAAAATAGTCCGGCTCAAAAAGCGAGAATTCTTTCTGGTGATAAAATCTTGTATGCGGATAAAACCAAGCTTTTTGGACGAAAATTACCAACTGATAGTCTCTATAACAAATTAAAAGGGGAGGAAGGTTCTACTGTTATGCTTACTGTTTTTAGAAAAAGCAGCAATAAAAAACTAAAAATTGCTGTGGTGCGCGAAGTTGTTCCCATAAAGAGTGTTGACATCAATTTGATGCTTAACAAAACTGTAGGCTATATTAAAATTAATCGTTTTGCAGAAAATACCGCTGATGAATTCCGAAAAGGATTAGAGCAAATGAAAAAGCAAGGAATGACCACTTTAATAATTGATTTGCGCGAAAATGGCGGAGGTTATCTCGAAAAAGCGGTTGAAGTTATCGACGAACTTTTAAAAGACAAAGAACTGATAGTCTTTACAAAAAACAGAAAAGGAACTATAGAAAAGACTTTTGCAACAGCTGATGGTATTTTTGAAAACGGCAAAGTGTATGTTTTAATTGATGAAAACTCTGCATCTGCTAGTGAAATTCTTGCAGGTGCTATTCAAGATAACGACAGAGGAATTATTGTAGGTCGCCGGTCCTTTGGCAAAGGGTTAGTGCAGCGCGAAATGGATTTTGATGATGGTTCCGCTGTTCGACTAACAACTTCGAGATATTTCACGCCAAGCGGTCGTTCTATTCAAAAACCTTATGTAAAAGGCGAAGGCGAAAAATACAATAAAGAGGCAGAAACTCGTTTTGCTAGCGGTGAACTTTATGAAAAAGACAAAATAAAAATTGCCGATACTTTAAAATTTAAAACTAAAAAAGGGCGAACTGTTTATGGCGGCGGCGGAATAGTTCCTGATATTTTTGTGCCATTAGAAGTAAAGAAAGGCAAAGAAAGTTTAGAGTACATTCTGACTTCGGGTGCTGTGGGTCATTTTGTTTTTGAACAATTAGATAAATCCAGAAGCTCTTTCAGCGCTTTGAAATACGACCAATTTTTAACCAAAATGAACAAAGATGCAAGTTACAATACAAAATTTGAAAGCTATCTAAAAGATGCAGGGGTGGACATAAAATTAGCTAATAATAAAGCTTTGGTTCAAAAATATATTACTGCTGAATTTGCCCGACAATTATTTGGCGAAAGCCAGTATTACCAAATCATTCTGAAGGAGGATGCTATGCTAAACGCGATTTTAAAATAACTATTTCAGTATCGAATCGTGACTATGAGAAGAAATTCCGTTATTCCATAGGGTCAAAATATCAGTAGCCGCAGCGGCACCACTTCCTGCGGCAATAGCTAGTTGACTGCGCCAACCTGCCAAAGTTCCTATCACATAAATTCCGTCGGCGACTTTATGATCTTCGTTTTTAAGTTGAATGCGTTGTTTTTCTGCTAATGCTTTTTTATGTGGTTCCACGTAGTGCATCAAACCTTCTATACTAAAGGTGTTGGAATAACCCATCGCTAGCACAATGCTCTTTGTTTGGTAAGTATTTTTATTGGTTATAACAGTAAAATTCGTGAATACTCCTGCTATTTTTAGGACTTTCTCTTTGTCAATTTGAGTTACATGTGGATACAATTCTCGCAGCTGTTCGATGCTTTCTGTCAACAATTGTGATCCTAATTTTCCCGCAGGAACTCCGTAAGCATTATAAAATATGGCTTCTTGGAGAGCAGATGATTTTTGATGTGTAAAAATTCCGATTTTTTTATCTTGAACAAATGTTTTTTTATGAGCTGAACCCAAAACTAAAGCACACGACATTCCAGAGACACCACCACCAATTATAAGAACATCAAACATAAATTAGTTTTTTAGTTTCTCCTCAATTTTTTTAGACATTCTAAAAATCAAAAGAATAAATAGCGCACACAACGATGCCGAAACACCAATGAGCGCAATCATACTGTCCCCTTTTAATGGGCTTTTAAAATTAATAAGTGTCAAATTGAAAACAACCAGCCCGAGAGCAATCAACATTAAAAATGCAGTGAAAATTTTCATAAAAAATATTTAGATAACAAAAATAATAAAATTTGGTCTTATGCAGCGATTCCTTTAACATTTGCGGCAAATAATTTAACAAAGAACGAACACATTTATATGTTTAGATTTTATCTTTGTCCAACATAAAATACAGTAAGATGTTTCAATTAGGAAAAACTATAGTTTCAGAAGAAATACTCGAAAAAGATTTTGTTTGTAACCTTTCGGCTTGTCACGGCGCATGCTGCGTAGATGGCGATGCTGGCGCTCCTTTAACAAAAAATGAAACCAAAATATTGGAAACAATTTATCCAAAAATAAAACCATTTTTGCGTAAAGAAGGTATAGAAACTATTGAAAGATTGGGAACATGGGTTGTTGGAACAGATCAAGATTTAGAAACGCCGCTAGTTAATAATAAAGATTGTGCGTATGTTATTTTTGACGGTAAAACTGCGCTTTGTGGTATTGAACAAGCCTATAATCAGGGAATAAATGATTGGAAAAAACCTGTATCATGTCATTTGTATCCCATTCGTGTGAAGGATTTTACCGAATTTGCAGCTGTAAATTATGACCGTTGGGATATTTGTAATCCTGCGTGTTCCTTGGGGAAAGAACTGGAAATTCCGGTGTATAAATTTGCTAAAGAAGCATTGATCCGCAGGTTTGGTCCAGAATGGTATGTAGAACTAGAAAAAGTTGCCGAGGATTTAAAAAACGGGAAATAAAAAAAGTTGTAAAATTCTGGGAAGTCAAACTGCTTTAAAATAAAAAAACCGAAATCACATTGAATTCGGTTTTTTTGTGGAGAATATCGGATTCGAACCGACCACCTCTTGCCTGCCAGGCAAGCGCTCTAGCCAAATGAGCTAATCCCCCATATTATTTGGCAAATATATAATTTTAAAAAAACAAATAGCAATTCAAAAACCAACTTTTTAAGATTTGTTATAAATTTACATCAAATAATTTTTTATGACTTCAGAAAATTCCAAAGGAAATATTGAAATTCAAATAGACAATAAAATTGCAACAATTACCTTTAGCCATCCAGCAAGCAATTCTTTTCCTAGTGATTTACTGCAACAATTAATATCCGAAATAAACCAAATTTCTAACAACCCTAATGTGCATGTAGTGATTCTTCAAAGCGAAGGCAAAACATTTTGTGCAGGAGCTTCGTTTGATGAATTGCTTTCGATAACCGATTTTGAAACAGGAAAAAAATTCTTTTCGGGATTTGCTGATGTGCTTAATACCATGCGAAATTGCTCTCAAATAATTATCGGAAAAATACAAGGTAAAGCCGTGGGTGGTGGTGTTGGATTGATTTCAGCATGCGATATTTCTTTTGCTTACCAAGATGCGGCTATTAAACTTTCTGAAATTGCGATCGGTATTGGTCCATTTGTTATTGAACCCGCAGTTTCTAGAAAGATTGGAAAAACAGCAATGACACAGTTAACTTTGCAACCCAACAACTGGCAAACCGCGGACTGGGCTGTTGCCAAAGGATTGTATATTGATGTTTTTGATAGTTATGGAGAACTAGATGCAGCTACTCTATCTTTTGCAAAAAAAATAGCGGGTTACAATCAAGAAGCGATATCCGAAATGAAAAAAGTTTTTTGGGAAGGAACCGAAAATTGGGATAAACTGCTTTACGAAAGGGCTGCCATTTCTGGAAAATTAGTACTTTCTGATTATACCAAAGAAGCATTAAGCCAATTCAAAAAGTAATTACCTTTGTTAAGTAAAAATTTTTTTCATGAGTAACATCAGAATAACCAAACAATTTTCTTTTGAAACCGGTCATGCGCTTTATGGCTATGACGGCAAATGCAAAAACGTACACGGACATAGTTATAAACTTTCGGTAACCGTTATTGGAAAACCCATTTCAGATACTTCCAATGTGAAATACGGAATGGTGATTGACTTTTCTGATTTGAAAAAAATTGTTCGAGAAGAAATTGTAGATATTTTTGATCACGCCACCGTTTTTAATAAAAACACACCACACGTTGAATTGGCGAATGAACTCTCCAATCGGGGTCATCATGTAATTTTGGTGGATTATCAGCCTACAAGTGAAAACATGGTTATTGATTTTGCTGAAAAAATAAAAAAACGTTTGCAGACATACATCCAATTGCATTCCTTAAAACTTCAAGAAACCGAAACTTCTTTTGCAGAATGGTTTGCTGCGGATAATCGATAATTATTTCTTTTCATCTAAAATAAAAAAAAAAGTGGGTTAAGATAAATTCAAACAATTACGTTTGTTAAAATTTTAACAAACGTTTGACCATGAAAACCTATAAAAAATCAATAGTAATAGCATCGTTAGCTATTTCGACAATGTTAATTACCAGTTGTAACAACGACAAGTCCAATGAAACAAAATCTTTTACACCAGTAGCGAATTTTTCAGGCAAAATAGCAAGTGATTGGATGGGTATCGTTAGAAAATTAGTTAAAAAAGAGTCTAAAAATCCTCCTCAAGCTTCAAGAATTTATGGATACAACGGCGTTGCATTATATGAAAGTTTAATTAGCGGAATGCCCGAAAATAAATCTTTAGCAGGGCAAATAAATGGTTATACACAACAAACTCCCGTTTTAAATCAAGAAGTTGATTATCCAACTGTTGCCAACGAAGTATTACACAAAATAAACATATCATTATTTGGAACTACTTTATCGACTGAAAGTGTTACTCGTTTAGACTCCATTTATAACGCCAATTTAAACGAGAGAAATGCGATAAGTGGTACTTTAAAAACAAATTTTTCTGTCGAATACGGTCAAAATATTGCTGCAACACTTATTGAATATATTAATCAAGATCATTTTGCAGAAACTAGATCGATGGTTTACACTGTGCCTCCCAGAATTACTGATCCTCACTGCTGGGCACCAACAAATCCCAGTATAACTATGCCTTCTGAACCATTTTGGGGTCAAATTCGCACAATTGGTTTAGTATCCCCTGATATGTCAGTTCCAAGCGAAATCCCATTTAGTTCGGTTGTCGGCTCTCCATTTTATAATCAAGCTATGGAAGTTTATACCATTTCACAAGGATTGACATCCGCACAAAAAGACATTGCCAAATGGTGGGCTGATGGTCCAGGTGTTACGGCAACACCCCCAGGACATTGGGTGGCTATAGAAAATCAACTTACAATAGATTTAAGATTAAATCTTCAAGAAGCTGCAGAAATGTACGCTATGGTTGGTATTGCAATTACCGATGCATTTATAAGTTGTTGGTACACTAAATACCAATATAATTTACTCCGTCCTCAAACCTATATTAGAGATTATATTGCCGGTGGAGAAAGTTGGACCTCATTTCTAGGAACACCTTCATTTCCAGAATATCCTTCGGGTCATTCAGTTTGCTCTGGAGCAACTTCAAAAATACTGACCTCTATTTTCGGATCGCTTTCATTTGTTGATAAAACCAATGTAAATTTAGGATTGTCCCCTCGATATTACAGTTCTTTTTATGCGGCTGCAGACGAAGCTGCAATTTCTAGAATATATGGTGGCATTCATTTTAGAGAAGCTAGCGAGAAAGGAGTACTTCAGGGTAAAATGTTAGCGGAATATTTAATGTTAAACATTGAATTAAAAAAATAATTTTTTTTGAAAACTAGTAGTGTCTGTCATCTCTTTTCTAGAGAGTAGACAGACAATTTTGGTTTTACAAATTTGAGTCTGCTAATTGTTATAAATAAAACATATCTGAAAAATAGTATCTTTGAAACCTAATCAAAGCCTATGATAATTTCTCCGAACAAAAAAATATATTTCGCTTCCGACCAACACTTTGGCGCACCAACGCCCGAAATGAGTTTTCTGCGTGAGCAGAAGTTTATAGCTTGGCTTGATGAGGTAAAAAAAGATGCCGAATGTATTTTCCTTTTGGGTGATTTATTCGATTTTTGGTTTGAATATAAAACTGTTGTCCCCAAAGGTTTCGTGAGAGTTCTAGGCAAGTTGGCTGAAATTCGCGACAGCGGCATTCTTATTTATTTTTTTGTCGGCAACCACGATTTGTGGATGCACGATTATTTTCAAAAAGAGTTGAACATTCCTGTTTATTATGACAATCAAGAATATGAGTTTAACGGTAAAACTTTTTTAATTGGTCACGGCGATGGTAAAGGTCCTGGCGATAAGGGTTACAAACGCATGAAAAAAGTGTTTGTTCATCCGGTTTCTAAATGGATTTTCCGTTGGTTACATCCTGATTTAGGGGTTAAATTGGCACAATATTTTTCGGTGAAAAACAAATTAATTTCGGGCGATGCCGATGTTAAATTTCTTGGTGAAGAAAAAGAATGGCTGGTACAATATTCCAAACGAAAACTCGAAACCAAACAGTACAACTACCTCATCTTTGGTCACCGTCATTTGCCAATGGTTATAAAAGTTGATGAAAACTCCCAATATGTAAATCTTGGCGATTGGATTGACTATTTTACCTACGGTGTTTTTGATGGAGAGAATTTTGAGTTGAAAGAGTATTAATCACCTCAAGTCCTTCAATCGCAACTGCACCGTAACAGTGCCATTAAATTCATTCTCATCAATAGCATACAAAGCATCGAAAGGTTTTTGATTTTTCACTAATTCCATTTTATCTCCGAGATTAAAACCAATAGCGCCAAACCCTTCACTTCCGTTTTGTTTTACAAAAAGTTTTAAGTGTTCTTCATTTTGCCCAATTCCTTTGGCGTAGCCAGTATCTTTTAACATTTTTGTAATAAAAACAGGCGTCATGTTTTGTGGTCCAAAAGGTTCAAACTGGTTTAAAAGTCGCAGTAACTTTTCGTTAATATCAGTAAGATTTATTTCGGCATCTATGACAATTTCAGGAATCAATAAATCGGGGTGAATAGTTTCTTGAACCGTCTTTTCAAACGCTTGTTTAAAAGCTTCGTAGTTTTCTTCTTTTAGCGTCATTCCAGCAGCATACTTATGACCTCCAAATTGTTCGAGATGTTCGGCACAAGCTTCAAGCGCATTATATACATCAAAATCTTTCACGGAACGTGCCGAAGCGGCTAATTTAACGCCACTTTTAGTAAATACAATCGTCGGACGATAATAGGTTTCCGTCAATCTCGAAGCCACAATTCCGATAACGCCTTTGTGCCAATTTTCTTGATACACAACGGTGGTTAGATTTTGCGTTTCGTTGTTTTCTTCAATTTGAGCAAGCGCTTCAACGGTAATTTGTTTGTCTAAATCTCTGCGGTCAGTGTTGTATTGTTCAATTTCGGAAGCAAATTGTTTAGCCTGCTCAAAATCATATTCTGTTAATAATGCCACAGCTTCGTTGCCATGTTTTATTCTTCCGGCAGCGTTAATTCTTGGCGCAATAATAAAAACCACATCGGTAATTGTCAATACTTTTTTCTTTACATTCTGACCCGAGACCAAAGGTCGAACAGACGATGTAATTAATGCTTTGATTCCTGGTCGTGGATCAGTGTTGATGACTTCCAATCCAAACTTGGCTAAAACTCGGTTCTCTCCAGTCATCGGCACAATATCGGCAGCAATAGCTGTAGCGACCAAATCGAGATAAAGCAGTAAATCATCTATCGTTTGATTCCGATTTTGCGCCAATGCTTGAATAAGTTTAAAACCAATCCCACAACCGCATAATTCGTCATAAGGATAAAAACAATCTTCCCTTTTGGGGTCAAGAATCGCTACAGCATTTGGCAAAATAGCTCCAGGTCGATGGTGATCACAAATAATGAAATCAATTTTTTTTTCATTGGCGTAAGCAATATGATCAAAAGATTTTATACCGCAATCCAAAGCAATA
>NZ_JANXUG010000071.1 GCF_025352015.1 Flavobacterium sp. | reverse complement strand
TGCTCAATTTCACACCAAAATATTTTTGTCCATCAATACCATTATCGTCATAAATGTCGTAATGAAATACTTTTTTTTCTTTTTGACACCATTCAATCACTAAACTTTTATAGCTAATCACTTTTCCTTCTAGTTTAGCGATGTCAACATAAGGAATGATAACGCTTTTTTGAATAAATCTTTCACAAAAATCATAACCTTTATCGAGGAAAATAGCACCAACCAATGCTTCAAAAATGTTCCCATGAATGTTTTCACCAAAATGCTGTGTTGGGACTTTACTTTTTACAAACCGGATTAAGTTTAAATCTCCTCCCAACTCATTCAAATGTTCCCGACTTACAATTTTTGAGCGCATTTTGGTCAAGTAACCTTCATCTCCGGCTGGAGCTTCATTGAAAAGATGTGCAGCAATTACAGCACTTAACATAGCATCTCCCAAAAACTCCAATCGTTCATAATTCATCGGATTTCCTTTTAAATCCATTTGATTTGTGGAACGATGTGTAAAAGCTTTTTGGTAATAAATGATAGATAGCGGTTTGAAACCTATTATATTTTGAATTTCGTTAAAAAAAATCCCGTCCTCATTTGAACGGGATTTTTGAAATATATTTTTTAGAATTTTCATCTAAAACTACTCTTTTAATTTTTTAAATAGTACGCAAGCGTTATGACCACCAAATCCAAAAGTGTTACTCATGGCTACATTGATTTCCCGTTTTTGAGCTTTATTCAATGTTAAATTTAAACTTGGGTCAATGTTTTCGTCAATAACTGTATGGTTAATCGTTGGAGGAATAATTCCGTATTTCATCGCCAAAATAGAAGCAATAGCTTCAATCGCACCGGCTGCACCTAGTAAGTGGCCAGTCATCGATTTGGTAGAATTAATATTAATATTTTTGGCATGCTCACCAAAAACAGCACTAATAGCTTTCAGTTCGGCAACATCACCAAGCGGCGTTGAGGTTCCGTGCGTGTTAATATGGTCAATTTGTTCCGGTTTCATTCCCGCATCTCGAAGCGTATTATTCATCACAGCAATAACACCAATTCCTTCAGGATGTGGAGCTGTTAAGTGGTAGGCGTCAGACGACATTCCGCCACCGCCTACTTCACAATATATTTTAGCGCCACGTGCTTTTGCGTGTTCATATTCTTCAAGAACTAATGCGCCTGCGCCTTCGCCTAGAACAAAGCCGTCACGGGTGGCATCAAAAGGTCTTGAGGCAGTTTCTGGGCTATCGTTTCTTGTTGATAAGGCTTGCATCGAATTAAATCCGCCCATTCCGGCGATAGTAACGGCAGCTTCTGAACCGCCCGAAATAATAACGTCACACATTCCTAAACGAATGTAATTAAACGCATCAATCATGGCATTGGCAGAAGAAGCACAAGCAGAAACAGTAGTATAATTGGGACCCATAAAACCATTTCGCATCGAAATGTGGGCTGGAGCAATATCTGCAATCATTTTCGGAATAAAGAAAGGATTAAATCTTGGAGTTCCGTCGCCTTGCGCATAGCTGATTACTTCTTCCTGAAAAGTTTCTAATCCGCCAATGCCCGCACCCCAAATTACACCAACTCTTTGTTTGTTTACATTTGAATCTGTAATTCCAGCATCTGCAATGGCTTCTTGGCTGGCGGCAACGGCATACTGCGCAAACTTGTCCATTCTTCGCGCTTCTTTACGATCCATATAATTTTCGATGTTGAAACCTTTTACCTCACAAGCAAATTTTGTTTTATGCTTTTCGGTATCGTAATAGGTAATCGGAGCAGCACCGCTAACGCCATTAACTAAAGCGTTCCAATAGTCGGCGATGTTATTTCCAATAGGTGTAATGGCACCTAAACCCGTCACTACAACTCGTTTTAACGTCATAATTTATTTTTTAGATTTGTATTTAAACAAATAATACCCATGTTTTCTTCAAATGTAATCATTAAAGAGACATGGGTATTTCAATATTTTGAGATTGAATGTCAATCAGTTTTACTCTTTTAAGTAAAAATAATAAAAATCCGTGAAACTAGTTCAAGTCTCACGGATCAATAATTATTATTTTTTTGCTTCTTCGATGTAAGAAATAGCTTGACCTACAGTAGCAATGTTTTCAGCTTGGTCGTCTGGGATTTGAATATCAAATTCTTTTTCGAACTCCATAATCAATTCTACAGTGTCTAATGAATCAGCTCCTAAATCATTGGTGAAGCTTGCTTCTGTTACAACTTCGTTTTCATCAACGCCTAATTTGTCTACAATAATAGCTTTAACTCTTGATGCAATGTCTGACATAATTTCTAATTTTAAATTTTAATTTGTTGGCAAAAATAAAAAACTTTATTTTAAAACAACCTTTTTGTTAGTAAATGTGACCACGAAATTAAAAAATATATTTCAAAATCTTATTACATCAGGGTTTTAATTCAAGTATTTATTCTTTTTTTGTGGTGTAATTTTATTTTTTATGAAAAAGATTTTGCTTTTCGCTTCAGGAACAGGCTCCAATGTCGAGAATATTATTCAATACTTTAAAAACTATGATGATATTACCGTTGTAAGCGTCTTTACCAATAACCCAAATGCCAAAGTTTTAGACAAAGCAAAGAAATATAATGTTCCAACACTAATTTTTAACAAAGAAGAGCTTTCAGGAGATTTTGTTTTGGATAAGATTCACGAACTTAAACCAGATTTGATTATTCTAGCTGGATTTTTATGGAAATTCCCAGAACACATCATCGCTGAATATCCAAATAAAATCATCAATATTCATCCCGCATTACTTCCAAAATATGGTGGAAAAGGAATGTATGGCATGAAAGTACATCAAACCGTTTTGGATAATAAGGAAAAGGAAACTGGAATTACAATTCATTACGTAAACGAACATTATGATGAAGGCAAATTTATTTTTCAGCAAAAAGTAAACATCGAAGATTGCGCTTCCGCAGATGAAATCATTACAAAAATCCATGAACTTGAACATAAATATTTCCCAGAAATTATTGAAAAACTTCTAACTTCCAATCTCTAACTTTGACTCACCAAGTCCACATATACACTGACGGCGCAGCCAAAGGAAATCCCGGAAACGGCGGTTATGGCGTAGTCATGGAATTAGTGGGAACAACTTATAAAAAAGAATTCTACGAAGGCTTTCGTCACACAACAAATAACCGAATGGAATTATTGGCGGTAATAGTAGGTTTAGAGAAAATCACAAAACCCAATATGAAAGTTTTGGTCATTTCTGATTCGAAATATGTGGTTGATGCAATTGAGAAAAAATGGGTTTTCGGTTGGGAGAAAAAAGGATTTAAGGATAAAAAGAATCCCGATTTATGGATGCGTTTCTTAAAAATATACCGTCAACATCAGGTAGATTTTAAATGGATTAAAGGACATAACAATCATCCGCAAAATGAGCGCTGTGATGAATTAGCCGTTTATGCTTCGGGCTTGCCTAATTTATCTGTAGATGCTTTTTATGAAAATGAAGATGGGAAGTTGTTGTAGAAAACTTATATTATATATATTTGATTATCATCTAATTCTAGAATTTGTTGACAAAAAATACTTTTATAATCTTTCTTGTTGTTAGTGTGTATTGGAATTATAATTTTAGGATTTATAGCATTGGCGTATTCTTTCAATGTTTCAACATCAGCGTGCCCGCTAGTATGGATGTCAATTATTTTAAAATTATTGTTTACAAATAAATCAATAAATTCATTGGTTTTAGGTTGATCTTTGTATCCAGACCACATTGAATAAATAAAATTCCCATCTTTGATATTCATGCTTTTTAGATCATTTACCATTGATGACCTGACTAGAAGAACATAATTGGAAGGTTTATTTATAATGTCATCTTTGTTTATTTTCTTCGAAGTAAATTTAAAAACCATTTTTTTATATCCATCACCGATTAATTTATTTGTTGGTTTACTATAAAAATAAACTCCCATATTTGGATAGCCATTTAAAATTGAAGGAAGTTTTGCAAAACTAGAAAGTTTTTCTAAAATATGTGCGCCATAAACATCTACAACCAAAGTCTTTTTGGCTCTTAAACAGGCTTTATAGATAGAAACCAATCGGTCTATATTTTGGGTTGAGGTAAATACATAATTTATGGAAGTTGAATTTTTGAAACACTCCAGAAAATCATTTTCTATATCATCCTCCGTTTTTGTTTTTGTGATATTTCTGCCAATTGTCGTTCCTTCCATAATCAAGCAATCGACATCTTTTGGAGGGTTTTCAATAAAATGTTTGTACACTTCTTTTTTGCGTCCGTGCGACCTGAAATCGCCTGAATAAAATAGTTTTTTGCCATTTGCTTCTATCAAAAAAGAATAAGCATCAAAGGCTGAATGATCGTTCCAATA
>NZ_JANXUG010000036.1 GCF_025352015.1 Flavobacterium sp. | reverse complement strand
GCCACACCGCTATACCCTTTTTTTTGTGCCGAAAAATAATATTGATACGGATAACCCGCCGTTGTAATAGCATCTGTTGGGATTTGATCTTCGGTAGCCTTTATTTCTTGAAGACAAATCACATCGGGATTTGCTTGTTGTAACCAATCTAAAAATCCTTTTGCAATGGCGGCACGAATGCCATTAACGTTGTATGAAATAATTTTCATGAAGTGTTGTTACGATTTTTTTCAAAAGTAGTTAAAAACAAATATAAATTTATACTACGAAACTAACGATTTTTGATTTAGTAATCCAATAAACTTCTGCAATCAAAAATCGTTGTTCTACAATCGACAATTCACTAGAATTACTATCTTTGTTTCTTGTTCAAATAACAAGTTATACATGGGTTTAGTCACTGCCAAAGAAGTTGCCAAAGCGATTAACGTTGATAAATATAGATTTTTCGGAACTTTTTGTGGCTGGTTGCTCATGAAAGCTTTAAAAATTTCTGCGCTCAACAAAATGTACGACCGAAATAAACATTTAAATGAAATCGAGTTTTTAAATGCGATTTTGGACGAGTTGCAGATTAAATTTGAAATTCCCGAAGAAGACTTTAAACGATTGCCCAAAGACGGTGCTTACATCACCATTTCCAACCATCCTTTGGGAGGAATTGATGGTATTCTTTTATTAAAATTAATGCTGGAAAGAGAACCTAATTTCAAAATTATTGCCAATTTCTTATTGCATCGTATTGAGCCTATGAAACGGTATATCATGCCTGTAAATCCTTTTGAAAATCATAAAGACGCTAAATCTAGCGTGATAGGAATTAAGGAAACCTTGCGTCATTTAAGCGACGGAAAACCACTTGGAATGTTTCCTGCTGGCGAAGTTTCTACCTATAAAGATGGACAATTGGTTGTAGATAAAGCTTGGGAAGAAGGCGCCATTAAAGTAATACGAAAAGCACAAGTGCCTGTAATTCCCATTTATTTTCATGCCAAAAACAGTCGCTTTTTTTATCTTCTATCTCAAATAAATCCCACCTTACGAACTGCAAAATTACCTTCGGAATTGCTAACACAAAAAGGCAGAGTAATAAAAGTTCGTATTGGCAAACCTATTTCGGTTAGCGAACAAAATGAACATAAAAGTATTGAGGAGTATTCCGAATTTTTGAGAAAAAAGACCTATATGTTGGCCAATTCTTTCAATGAAGAAAATAAGTTATTAAGTTCACAGAACTTAAATTTAAACCTAAATTTAAAAACTCCAAAAGCCCCAAAAGAAATTGTTTTCCCTGCAAATCATGAAAAAATGCTGGACGAAGTTGAAAAGTTGAGAGCTTCTGATTCTAGATTTTTTCAAAGTAAGAACTACGAAGTGTTCTTCACCGAGGCCAATACTATTCCGAATATCTTGCATGAAATAGGAAGATTGCGAGAAATTACTTTTCGTGAGGTGGGTGAAGGGACAAATGAACCTATTGATTTAGACAAATATGATCAATATTATCATCACATGTTTTTGTGGGATGACAACACAAAATGTGTTGCTGGCGCTTATCGAATGGGATTAGGTTCAGAAATTTTCCCAAAATATGGGATGGACGGTTTTTATCTGAATGACTTATTTAGGTTTGAGTCAGAATTGCACGAAATGATGAAACAATCTATCGAAATGGGGAGAGCTTTTATTGTTAAAGAATACCAGCAAAAACCTATGCCTTTGTTTTTATTGTGGCGCGGAATCATTCACACAACCTTGCGTTATCCTGAACATAAATTCTTGCTTGGAGGTGTGAGTATTAGCAATCAGTTTACCAATTTCTCCAAATCATTAATGATTGAGTTTATGAAATCTAATTACTATGATCCTTACATTGCACAATATATTCATCCCAAAAAAGAATTTAAAGTAAAATTAAAAGATGCCGACAAGGATTTTATTTTTGATGCAGCCGAGGCCGATTTGAATAAATTTGATAAAATTATCGATGAGCTAGAACCCGGGAATTTAAGGCTTCCTGTATTGATAAAAAAATACATCAAACAAAACGCGCGTTTGGTTGCATTTAATGTAGACCCGTTATTCAACAATGCTATTGACGGATTGATGTACATTCGCATTGCGGACATTCCACAAAGTACTATGAAGCCAGTTATGGAGGAGTTTCAGGCAGAGTTGGAACGGAAAGAGAAGAATTATAAATAACAAAGCAACTCTATAAGTTGCTTTGTTATTATTCGGCTTTTACTTGTTCTTGAAAAATTTTCCAGTCAACGTAGGAAATTGTAGATTTACTTTCCAATTTCTTTCCTTTGATAAAATCCAATATATATTTAGCACGTTGTTCCGATTCTGGATGGTCTGAAATCCAATACATATTTTTATTGATGCGCCTATCTTGCTCCATTTGATACATAAAATCTGCCATTGGTATAGGATCAATATTGGCTTTAATCATATATTTCACACTCGCAATATCGGCCTCTTTTTCAAGTGATCGACCATAAGCAGAGTATGAAAGTGTTTTCAGAATTTCTCTTGCTATACGAGCTCCATTTGATCCACCAGCTGCGGCTAATAATACCGAGTAACCAATTTCTTGGGATAGTTTTTTCATCACATGATGGTTTTCTATATGTGCTATTTCATGTCCGAGGACACCTTGTAATGCCTCTTGTTTTTTACAATCTTCTATTAATCCTGTGTAAACTACAAGATTATTATTGGGCAACGCAAAAGCATTGATTTCATCTTTTTTTATAATGTGAATTTTTAAAGAATCTCGGTTAATGTTATTAGCATCGCAGATTGGTTTTAACAATTTATCCAACGATTTTATAATGGTATCATTGGTAATTATCTCTTCGGTATCTTCAATTTGATGCCAAATCATATCGCCAAGTTTATGTTCTACGTTAGCAGTTCGCTCACCTACCTTAAAAAACTTCATAAAATCGAGTTGGGAAAATCCTAACCATATTAGAAAAAAAGTTGATATAATAACTGCTGCTTGAATAATGGTTTTATTAATCATCGTGGTCTGCAAATTAAGTTAGTAAGATTGCCGAAGAAAAAAAATTGAACATGTTTCCCTTTTCGAACTTGAATGGCAGCATAAATAGTAGACAATATCTCTAACAAATTAAATAAAATGACGCTAAAAATATAAGCAAAGTATTTGTTGCTCACTTTTTCATCTGTAAAAATAATAGAAACCGTCCACCAAAAACTGGCACTGTTAATTCCTAACAACGCCATTTGCGAAAATAACGCTTGGGTACAATGCCAACGCACAAAATATGTGCTTTTTCTATTGGCTAAATAAAAGAAAAAAGTTGCCAGCAAATTAATAATTGGCAGCGGTAATCCCGCAATGAGTGCAACCAAAGACATCAAATAACTATTGGATGCTTTTTCGCGCTCGTGTTCGCCTGGTTTATAAGCAAAAGTTGTTTCTTGTATCATAAATGTTTGTATATATTCCAAGTCCAATTAAATAGAACTAGTATAATTAAAAAAACTGCTAGCCATCTAGTTCTGATTAAAAGTTCAGTTTTAATGTAAAAATTAAAAAAAGTATCCATTTTTAACACAACGTCTACAAGTATCCAAATAGGCATTAGAATCATCATTATTAATACAATAATCCCAAACGGATTCATTAATAAAGATGCTGTAATTTTCCCTTCCAAAAGTAACGCTATAGCTCTAGTGGTTCCACAAGAAGGACACGGATAGCATGTAACATTTTTGAATAGGCAAACCCGAACGGTTTCATTGGGTAAACTTTGATTGTTGTATAAAAAATAAATAAATCCTGTAAAACAAGTTATAAGCAATAAATAATATAACTTATTTCTAGTCATTTATTAATACAATGCGTTTTGAAATACTTCCAAATTTTTTTCACGAGTAGCAGCCATAATTAGGAACCAATCTATTATTGTCCATATTCCTAGACCACCACATGTAAGTAATTTTGCTATTCCTAAACCTGTATCGCCTATATAAAAACGATCTATTCCTAAATGCCCGCCACCAACTATAGAAATAATCAACGCTGTTGTTGGGTCTTTAAATTGCATAGTTTGTGCGAGTCCCCATCTTGAATCTTCCAAAGTCAGTAATTTTTCTCTAATGGCATTAAGATGATGACCTTCAAAATACTTTGCGTTCATCATCATAAACATGTCAATTTTTTGTGATTCCATAAAATTTGTAATTGTTTTGGTTATGTTAATTTGTTTCGTCTAAAATATAAAAAAATATTATAAAGCACTATCTATGGGTTCCCAAAGTTCAGTTTTATTTTTCTTAAATGGCGATTGCTAATATAATTTCTTGATTTTATCCACAATAACCTGCGCTAGTTTTTGATGACTTTCATATGTCCAGCCCGCTATATGTGGAGTTAGCAAAACATTTTCAGATTGGAGTAAATACTCAAAAGCTTTGGGTTTTTCGGCATCAATAAATAGATTTTCAAACGATAATTTTTCGTATTCCAAAACGTCTAATCCTGCACCGAGAATTTTCCCTGATTTTAATGCTGAAACTAAATCATCTGTCACTACGTTTTTTCCGCGTGAGGTATTGATAAACCAAAATGGTTTAGCAAAAGCATTGATGAAACTGGTGTTTATCATCTTATCTGTTTCGATCGTCCAAGGAATATGCAGACTCAATACATCGGCTTTAGCCTGTAATTCGGACAATGAAACTTGCTTTGCATTTTCATCGTCAACATTTGGCAAGATATCGTAGCACAAAACCTCAACATCAAATCCACGCAATTTTTTGGAAAATGATTTCCCCATATTTCCATAACCAATCAATCCGACGGTTTTACCTTCCAATTCATAACCGCGATTTCCTTCGCGTATCCATTTGCCTTCACGAACCAATTTATCAGCGCGATTAAGTTTGTTCATTAAAGATAAAAGCATTCCTAATGCATGTTCGCCAACCGCATTCCGGTTGCCTTCAGGAGCAGCGATGAGATGGATGTTTTTTGAAATAGTGTAGTCGCAATCAATACTTTCCAAACCAGCACCAACGCGAGCGATGAATTTTAAATTAGTAGCTTTATCTATAAATTCCTTGTCAATTTTGAATCGGCTACGGATGACAATGCCTTGATAGTTGTGAATTCTATTTTCAATTTCTGATTTGGAGGAAGTAAAATCGACTTCGTTTTGGAAACCTGCTTTTTCTAATTGTTCCCACAACAAAGGATGATTGCTGTCAAGGTGAAGTATTTTGACGTCTTTATTGGACATAGTTTTGGGTTGGAAAAGTAAAGATACTATTTATTGAAAGACACTGAAACAAGTTCAGTGTGAAAAATGTCATCTCGTTGAAAAACGAGATGGCTAGCTGAATGGCTTGTAATTTTAGTTGGTATTATTTTTTCAAAACTTCTATTACTGTACCTAATAAAACATTCGCACCAAGCGCCAAATCCTCATATGATGAATACTCTAAAGGATTGTGACTGATGCCGTCTTTGCAACGCACGAATATCATTCCGTAATCACATACATAAGAAAGTGCTAATGCGTCGTGAAATGGTCCGCTCATTAATTCGATTTCATCTAACTGCAGTTTTTTACATTCAGAATGAATGATTTCCTTAATCCAATCAGCACAGTAACGCGGATCGCTTTTGGTATCTTCTGAAATCGAATATGTCAAATTATGTTTTTTTGTAATCAATTCTATTTTGTCACGTAGTTGTTTTTCATAGCGGTTTCTTCTGTCTAGATCAATATCGCGTAAGTCGACAGTCATCGTAACTTCTTCGGCAATTATATTTCGCGAAGCTGGGAAAACATTCAAAGTTCCAACGGTTCCCACAGTTGGATTTCCCGGAACTTGTGTTGCAATTTCGTTTAATGCAACAATGATTTCGGCAGCACCAACCATAGCATCTTTTCGAATTGGCATCGGAACCGAACCTGCGTGACCAGCCATTCCTTTGAGTTTGACTGTCCACCACAATGGTCCAGAAATTCCCGAAACAACCCCGATTGGTTTATGCGCCATATCTAAAACTGGACCTTGTTCGATATGTAATTCCAAGAAGCAAAAAATGCTTCCCAGTATGTATTCCGATTCTTTGAACTTTGTGATATCGCAACCGAAATCTTTTAATGCTTGTTCGCGTGTAATTCCGTCTTGGTCTTTTCTTTGGAGTTCGCCTTCTTCTAGTTTACCTAAAATTCCGCGTGAACCGAATAAACCTTTGTTAAAACGCCAGCCTTCTTCATCGGCAAACGAAATAACTTCGATTGGCCTTTCTGGGACAACTCGGTTTTCGTGTAATGTTCGGACTACTTCAATCGCGCACAAAACCCCGGCAACCCCATCGAATCTTCCGCCATAGGGTTGTGAATCGAGATGCGATCCCATCATTAAAACGGATAAGTCTGGGTTTTTGCCTTCGAGTCTTCCTATAAGGTTTCCGAAATTATCGATGCGAGTTAACATTCCGGCTGCTTTCATCCAAGAGGAGGCGATTTCAAAACCTTGTTTTTCCAATGCAGTATGCGCTGGTCGACAGGTTCCGGTTTCCCCTATTTTTCCGATTTCGGACATGGCTTCAAAGTAAGATTGAAGCCTTGATGCGTTTATTTTCATTTAATTTCCTTTTAAAATTGAACGTTTGCGTGAGGGATTGCAGTGGAAATCCTTTTTTGTTTTCAAAAAAGATTGCAACGGAAAGCCCGACCCGAAGGGGCACGCCCAAAAATTAATGATCGTTCAACGGACGCCCTTCTCTTTGCCAGTCTTTCCAGTTTACATATTCTGGAGCGACTCTATGTTCTTCCATAGTGATGCAGGCATCGACCGGGCAAACCAATTTGCACAAATTACAGCCCACACATTCTTCTTCTTTTACAGTGTAATTGTTATACGGATTTCCTCTTTCGACATTAATTGATTGGTGCGAAGTGTCTTCGCAAGCAATGTAACAAAGTCCGCAGTGGATGCATTTGTCTTGGTCGATTTTGGCGATATGGTGATAGTTGATGTCTAAATCCTCCCAATGGGTGATTTTTTCTACCGATTTTCCAATGAAGTCAGTGGTTTTTTCGAATCCTTTTTCGTCCATCCAGTTGCTTAATCCTTCGCACATATCTTCAACTATTCGGAAACCGTGATTCATGGCTGCAGTACAAACTTGTACTGATGTTGCGCCTAGAAGCATAAACTCAACCGCATCTTTCCAGGTGCTAACGCCACCAATTCCTGAAACTGGAACTCTCGAAGCGACTGGATCTTGCGCTACCGTTGTTAGCATTTTTAAGGCAATTGGTTTTATAGCCGGACCGCAATAGCCCCCGAATACGCTTTTACCTGCAACGTATGGATTCGGAACCAAAGTATCCAAATCGATTCCGGTTACACTTTGAATGGTGTTGATTAAACTCAATGCACTTGTTCCGCCTCGTACCGCCGCCTGCGCTGTTGGCACTACCGAATGTACGTTAGGTGTAAGCTTCGTAATTACGGGAATTGTTGCTTTTTCCATTACCCATTCGACTACCATTTTGGCAATTTCTGGGTCTTGGCCAACGGCTGCTCCCATGCCTCTTTCGGTCATTCCGTGAGGACATCCGAAGTTTAATTCAAATCCCATTGCTCCGGCATCTTCTGCTTTCATGATTAAATCATGCCACGATTTTCGGTCGTTGTCCGCCATAAGCGAAACAATCATTGCTCTGTCCGGAAACATTTTTACGACTTCGTATATTTCTTTTAAATTTATTTCCAAAGGTCGGTCGCTGATTAATTCGATGTTATTGAAACCCATCATACGTTTTCCCCCATAATTCACAGAAGAATAACGAGAGGAAACGTTTTTGACTTGCGAACCCAATGTTTTCCATACGACGCCTCCCCAACCTGCTTCAAAAGCACGAACCACATTGATTAATTTATCTGTTGGTGGCGCGCTGGCTAACCAAAATGGATTGGGAGATTTTATACCTAAAAAATCTGTTGATATATCTGCCATATTTCTAATTATTAAAGGTTGGTTTTAATTCGGATTCGATGATGTAATCTGGTCCAATCATATATTTCAATATTGCTGCTGCTCCGTCTTTACCAGCCTGAACAGCATCTACGACTTCGCGTCCGCCGTTTACGCAATCGCCACCAGCAAAAACTCCGGCAATTTTAGCCGCTGATTTTCCGCTTACAGCAACCTTTCCATTATTGTTTTCGATATTATTATCGTTGACCAAAGATGTAAAAGGCATCTGCCCGGCGGCTTTGATCACCATATCCACATCAAGCGTAAATGTTTCGCCAGAAACTACTGGGCTTCTTCTTCCGCTGGAATCTGGTTCGCCGAGTTTCATTACATCGCAAACTAATTGGGAAACTTTCCCATTGTTGCCGATGATTTCTTTTGGAGAGGCCAACCAAATGATTTTACAACCATCTAATTTGGCAATGTCTAATTCTTTTTGAGTACATGGCATTTCGGCTTGTGTTCTTCGGTATACTAAAGTCACATCAGATGCACCTAATCTTTTTGCTTGAGTCGCCGCATCGATAGCAGTCATTCCCATTCCGATTACGGCTACTTTATCGCCAACAGCAATTTTAGAATAATCGTTATCGCGCAATTCATAAATGAATTTAATTGCGTCTTCCACACCCTCTAAATGTTCTCCCAGAATATCCAACTGACGTGCCAATCCCACACCGAATGCCATGTAAACCGCATCGTAGTTTTTTTGAAGTTGTTCTAACGTAATATCTTTCCCAAATTCTTGATTATATTTGATATCAATCCCGCCAATAGATGTGATATAATTTACCTCATCTTCGCAGAATTCAGGCGTTACTTTATAGGCTGCGATTCCGTAAGTCATCAATCCGCCGCCTTTAGCTTCTTTTTCGTAAATCGTTACATCGATACCTTCACGACTCAAGGTGTGTGCGCAACTTAATCCTGCCGGACCGGCACCAATAATGGCAACCCGTTTCCCTTTAGACGGTTTTCTGTCGAATAACTGCCATTTATTTGCCATCGCTTTTTCGGTAGAATAGCGTTGCAAACGAGCTATATTAATTGGTTCTTCGTGCATCAAATTATAAACGCAAGCACCTTCACATAATTTTTCTACCGGACACACTTTACTACATCCCGCACCCATAATGTTGGAAGCAAAGATGGTATGTGCCGAACCTTTAAGGTTTTCTGTGGCTATTTGTTTGATGAATTTTGGAACGTTTATGGATGTTGGACACGACTTCATACAAGGCGGATCGTAACAAAACAGACAACGATTCGCATCTGTTAACGCCGCGTCTGAAGTTTCAAAAGGTGGATGAATATCGGCAAAGTTTTCCTGATATTCGGCTGTGGTTAGGCGGTTATTTTTAATACTCATATTTCTATATATGTTAAATTTTGAATGATGAATTTTGAATGGCGAATAGCGAATGGTTAATAGTGTCTGTTAAATATCTTTTCATTCTGCATTTAGCATTTAACATTCAACATAATTATTTTTTAAGGTGCAGTAATCTCACCATAGGTTTCAGGTCTTCTGTCTCTGTAGAATTGCCATTTGCCTCGAATTTGCTCGATTAGGTCTAAATCAAATTCGGCTACCAAAAGTTCATCTTTATCTTCAGAAGCGCAGGCAAAAATTTCGCCTAATGGATTCACGAAATAGGAGGTGCCGTAAAAGCGTCCGAGATTCCATGGTTTTTCAATTCCGACACGATTGATGCAACCCATGAAATAGCCATTGGCAACGGCATGTGCAGGTTGTTCAAGCTTCCATAAATTTTGGGATTGCCCTACTGTTGTTGCTGAAGGATTGTAAACTATTTCAGCGCCATTTAATCCCAAACATCTTGCTCCATCAGGGAAGTGTCTGTCGTAGCAGATGTAAACGCCAACTTTAGCGTATTTTGTCTGAAAAACAGGATACCCTAAATTGCCAGGTTTAAAGAAGAATTTCTCCCAAAAACCACCCGTTTGCGGAATATGATTTTTTCGGTATTTGCCTAAATAGGTTCCGTCAGCATCGATGACAGCAGCAGTATTGTATAAAACGCCCGCTTGGTCTTTTTCGTAAACCGGAACGACAATAACCATGTCGTATTTTTTGGCATAATTAGCCATTCGTTCTGTGGTTGGACCAGGAACACTTTCTGCAGAAGCATACCAGGCACTATCTTGTCCCGGACAGAAATACGGTGTGTTGAAGATTTCCTGGAAACACAAAATCTGAACGCCTTGTTTACCCGCTTCCTCAATGTATGGAATGTGTTTTTGCAACATTGCTTCCATAATTTCTAGAATTGTACCTTCGCCTTCGGTTTTGGCTAAACTCAATTGAATTAGGCCTGATTTTACTATTCTTGCCATAGGATTATATTTTTCCTTGTACTTTATTTCGTTTTACAAATTGGCCGTAACCTTTTTGTACTTTACATTCGTTGTTGTCGATTACTACTTGCCCGCGAAGCAAAACGGTTTTCACTTTTCCTTTTACTTCCCATCCTTCGTAGCCGCTATAATCAACATTCATGTGGTGTGTTTTTGCTGAAAGTGTATGTTTTTCATTGGCATCAAACAAGACAATATCGGCATCGCTACCAACGGCGATTGTTCCTTTTTTTGGAAACATTCCAAAGATTTTGGCTGCATTGGTTGAAGCTACTTCTACAAATTTATTCAGAGTGATTCTGCCTTTGTTTACACCTTCGCTGAAAAGCAGTTCCATTCTGTTTTCAATCGCTGGATGTCCATTTGGGATTTTAGAGAAATCATCTTTACCCATCAGTTTTTGTTCCCACATAAACGGACAATGGTCGGTTGCAACCACTTGTACCAATCCCTGATTTAATCCTGCCCATAATGTTTCCTGATCTTTCTTTTCACGAAGTGGTGGTGACATCACCCATTTGGCACCTTCGAAGTTTTGTTCATACAAACTCGCATCCAAAATCAAATACTGAATACAAGTTTCAACAAATAGATTTTGATTTCGTCTCGTTGCATTACGAACCGCATTCAATGCGCCTTCACAAGTTAAATGAACGATATAACCGGGACAGCCAGTGTAATTTATCATATCGACAAAACGTTCGCTGGCTTCAGCTTCGGTAACTTCTGGTTGTGATAAATAATGATAAAGTGGCGATAATTTCCCTTCTTCTCTATGTTTTTGGATTAAGTAATCAATCATATCTCCGTTAGTAGCGTGCACATTGATTAAACCGCCATGTTTTTTGACTTCTTCCTGAAGACCAATCATCTGGCGGTCGTCTATCATTAGTGCTCCTTTGTATGCCATAAATGTTTTGAACGAAGTGATACCTTCCTCTTCTATAAAATGCTGAATTTCTTTTTTGGTTTCGTTATTGAAATCGGTCACTGCCATGTGAAAACTGTAATCGCCAACGGCATTGTTATCGCTTCTACTTTTCCAATCCTGTAAAGCTGACTTCAGGCTTTTTCCTTGGGTTTGAAGGATAAAATCGATGACTGTAGTTGTGCCTCCAAATAAAGCGGCACGAGTTCCGGTTTCGTAATTATCGCTGCTGTAGGTTCCCATGAATGGCATGTCGAGATGCACGTGAGGATCAATTCCGCCAGGCATAACTAATTTTCCTGAAGCATCGATTGTGGTATCGGTAGTAACATTTAAGTTTTTACCGATAGCTGAAATCGTTTCGCCTTCTATATAAATATCCGCTACATAATCATCTGTAGCGGTTATAATTCTTCCGTTTTTAATTAAAATACTCATTTGATGTTATTTTAAATTTTGAATTCTATATTTTAAATGATTATCCTTTTTTTTTCATTAATAACCAATAGATAAATCCACTAAAGGCAAAGCCAACAAACCATGCATAACTGTATAATCCTATTATCCAGCTTGGAAACAAGTCTGAAGGAAATACTTTTATAGTGGTAAAAAATCCCGGAACGTTTGGTACAATTCCGATTAATAAAGCAATTATGGCTTTAAAATTAAATCCTTTTGAAAAAGAATAAATTCCTTTTGTATTGTATAAATCGTCAACCACTAACGTTTGTTTTCGGATCAAATAATAATCGACAATCATGATTCCGCCCACAGGTCCAAGCAAGCTTGAATAGCCAACTAACCAAGTGAAAATATAGCCTGTTGGGTCCGCGATTAATTTCCATGGAAATATTAATATTCCAATAATCCCTGTGATGTAACCGCCTTTTCTGAAGTTTATTTTGGATGGAGATAAATTGGCAAAATCATTCGCTGGACTTACAATGTTAGCCGCAATATTTGTTGCTAATGTTGAAATGGCAACGGCAATCATGGCGATGCTTACCAATAATTTACTATCAAACTTTCCAGCTAATACTACCGGATCCCAAATCGTGGTTCCGAATACAATTGCCGTTGCCGATGTCACCACAACGCCAACAAAAGCGAACAACGTCATCGAAGTTGGCAAACCATAAATCTGTCCTTTGATTTGCGCTTTTTGAGATGTTGCATATCTTGTAAAATCGGGAATATTTAAGGATAATGTTGCCCAAAAACCTACCATTCCGGTTAAAGCCGGAAAGAAGAAATGGAAAAAATCGGTAGTGTTTGTAAATTTTGATGGGGTGTTTAATATGGGTCCTAAACCATGAGCCGCACTTATTGCCCAGAACAATAATGCCAAAGCCGCAACGGGAAGAAAGAACGCTTTGAAAACCAATAATTTTCGGATACTTTCCACTCCCAAATACACTACATACATATTCAACAACCAAAACAGAATGAAGCAAATTGCGGGTCCGGTTTGTAATCCGAAGGAATTAGGGAAAATTTGTGGTAAAGTTTCTATTGATGGAATCCACAGACGTGTCATTTGAAAGATTGCAAATCCGCCAATCCAGGTTTGAATCCCGAACCAACCGCAAGCTACAATTGCCCGAAGCATCGCTGGAATATTAGCTCCAGCTGTTCCAAAACTTGCTCTAGCGAACACCGGAAATGGAATTCCGTATTTGGCTCCGGCGTGACCGTTTAAAATCATTGGAATTAAAACCACCGTGTTTCCTAAAAATATCGTTATTATCGCCTGCCACCAATTCATTCCGCCTTCAATCAGCGAACTCGACAGCATATATGTTGGAATACACAAGCTCATACTAATCCAAAGTGCCGCGTAATTCCAGGTCGTCCAAGTTCGGTTTTCAGCCGAAATTGGCGCCAAGTCTTCGCTATACAAAGAGGAATCTGTATTCATTGGTTTGATTTTTTGTAAAACAGATTGATTTTTTTAAACATTAAGGTATTAAGAATGTTAAGCATAATTTGTTATGATAAAGCTTAATTTCATAATGGTCATCTTTTTAAATTACAGCTGCGTCCGCAATTTTCAATGCTTCGCTTATTATAGCTAACCCTTCATCTATTTGGTCTTTCGTAATACACAATGGCGGCGCGATAAAAACATATCCCCATCGAACAAAAGTGTACATGCCGAGTTCTTTGATTTTGGTCGCTACTTTATTCATTACAATCATTTCGTCGGGTTTGGCATTAAATGGTGCCATTGGCTCTTTAGACGTTCGGTTTTTGACTAATTCTAAACATCCTAGCAAACCTGTATTTCGCCAATCGCCGATAGAAGGATGGATTTTTTTTAAGTCTTCGATTCTGCTATTGAGATACGTTTCAATAGTTCGTGTGTTTTCTATTAATTTTTCGTCTTCATAGATTTTTAAAGTTTCTAAAGCCGCGGCACACGCCACCGGATGAGCAGAATACGTTAAGCCCAAAGCCAAAACAACGTCGTCATATTTTGCAGCAATTCGATCAGAAACCATCAAACAACCAAAGGGCAAATAGCCACAAGTGAGTCCTTTAGCCATACAAATCAAATCGGGAATTATACCGTGATTTTCAAATCCGAACCATTTCCCAGTTCGTCCAAAACCACTCATCACTTCGTCAATAATTAACAGCATTCCATGTTGGTTGCACAATTCACGTACGGCTTTCAAATAACCAACTGGATATTTCAAACACCCTGATGAACCGCTTTCGCCTTCCAACATAATGGCGGCTATGTTTCCTGAACCTTCAAAAGCTATCATTCGTTCTAAACTAGCGATACTTTCTTTCAGTAAATTTTCTTGTCCATATTCCCAACGATAAGCGATAGGAATATCAATATGAATGAAATTTGGTGCTTGTTGGTTATCAACGGGTAATTTTCGCGGATCGCCACTAGCAGACATGGCTCCTATTGATGCTCCGTGATAAGATTGATATCGAGTTAAGATTTTATGCCTTCCTGTGTACAATCGTGCTAATTTTATAGCATTATCAACCGACGTTGCGCCACACAAAGTGAAGAACGCTTTGTTCAAATCGCCTGGACAGATTTCGGCTAATTTTTTTCCCAAATCACCACGAACTTTAGTCACACAACTTGGTGTCACATACGACACTTGTTGCATTTGTTTAACAACAGCATCCGTAATTCTTTGATTTCCGTGACCGATGTTTACGTTCATCAATCCGCTACTAAAATCGATTATTCGGTTGCCATCGTAGTCATATAAATAAACGCCTTTGGCATGTTCAATGGCCAATGGTGCTATGCCCTTTTGTTTGCTCCAAGAAAACATTGTGAAATCCGAATTGTCTTGAAGTATTTGTTGCGATTGTGATATTGTATCTGTATTCATCTTTAACTATTTATTAGATTATCAATAATTTAGCTCATCCAGTTTACGCCTGCCTCGGCATTCCATTTTATGGTGCTTTTTTTCAATTTTGTCCAAAACTCTATGGAGCTTTTTCCGGTGATATCGCCAACGCCGAATTTACTTTCGTTCCAACCTCCAAAGCTGAAAGGTTCTCTTGGAACCGGGACTCCGACGTTTACACCAATCATTCCGGCGCTGGCTTTGTCGATTATGTAACGTGCCATTCCACCGTTTTGGGTGAAAACGCTGGCGGCATTTCCGTAGGGATTGGCATTTTCAATCGCCAACGCTTCGTCTACCGTTTTGGTGCGGATAATTGAGATTACTGGTCCGAAGATTTCTTCACGAGCCACACTCATTTCAGGAGTTACAAAATCGATTACGGTTGGTCCAACATAAGTTCCTTTTTCTTTTCCGGCAACTTTGGTGTTTCTACCGTCGACTAAAATTTTTGCACCGTCTTTTTCGGCCTGACTGATATAACTTTCGATTCTTTCTTGGGATTCTTTATTGATGACTGCTCCAAGATTTTGTCCTGGAATTATTTTTCGGGCTTCATCGCAAATTTTAGCAACAATAGCATCAACATTCCCAACGCCAATCATAGCCGAAGCTGCCATACAACGCTGACCCGCACAACCCGACATGGACGCTGCTACATTTTGCGCGGTCATTTCCGGAATTGCATCCGGTAACACCATTAAGTGATTTTTCGCGCCACCAAGAGATAAACATCTTTTGTAATTGGATGTCGCACGTTGGTATACAATCTTTGCTACTTTGGTAGAACCGACGAATGAAACGGCTTCAATTTTTGGATGGTCGCAGATAGCGTTAACGATATCAACATCGCCATGAACTATGTTAAAAACGCCATCAGGAAGCCCAGCTTCTTTTAAAAGTTCGGCTAATCTTCCGCAGCTCAAAGGCACTTTTTCGGAAGGTTTTATAATCATGCAATTCCCTAACGCAATTGCATTTGGAATCGTCCAGTTTGGAACCATAGATGGAAAGTTGAAAGGTACGATTGAAGCAACAACTCCTAGCGGAACATGTTCCGTTCTACATTCTACGCCTTTGCTTACTTCTAATAATTCTCCTGTAATTAATTGTGGTAATGAAATAGCAAACTCAGTCAGTTCGATACATTTTTCTATTTCAGCTGCTGATTCGCCGTATGTTTTTCCGTTTTCTTCGCTGCAAAGTTCAGCTAGTTCTTTTAGGTTTTTTTCCAATAAGGTTTTGTATCTGAAAAAGACCTGAACTCTTTCCTTAATTGGTGTTTTACTCCAAGTGGGAAATGCAGCTTGAGCAGCTTTTACTGCATCGTCTAAATCTTTTGCATTAGACATTGGAACGGTTGATAAATAGTTCCCGTCTAAAGGTGAAATCACATCCATTGTTTTTGTGGTAGAAGCATCGACAAATTTGCCTCCGATGTAATTCTGAATTGGTGAATATTTCATTAAAATTTGTATTGTTATTGGTTAAATTAAAAATTTTAGGACAGCTAATTTGATTAATTAATTGGTATAAAAAAAATAATTATTCAATTATTTTGTTAAAATAGTCGGTTTGTTTTCATTTTTAATAATTTTCAGTAACGTAAATTCAAAATTAGCTTGTTAAATTGCTGAAAAGTCTTTATTTTGAATTATAATTGAACACAAAAAGGCACAAAAAATCATTAAGGTATTAAGTTTCATTAAGATTTATTTTCTTAATTTTCTTAATACCTTAATGGTTTAATTATAAGTATGATGGTTATAAATTATTTTATTAAAATTACCAAAACAGTAGCAGAATCTTAAATTTTATTCTAGTAACCGGCTCCAGCACCAGCTATTACTTCAATGGGGTGCCAAGTTGTTTTGGTTTCCTGGAAATCATAAATCAAATACGGAGATTCATGTTTGTCATTAAAATAATCTCCGTCTTCGCGAAGCACAACACGTTTTAAATTTTCGATAGCTAAATCTTGGATTTTGGCAATGATTTCTGAATCTTTTCCACAGTATAAAATCGCATTCACGTCTTTATGAGCGGCAAACTGCGTTAGTAATTCGGTTTGATTTCCCGTAAGGATATTAACCACTCCGCCAGGAACATCTGAAGTTACCAATACTTCTCCAAAAGTAACCGCGCACAAGGCTAATTGTTTAGAAGCCAATACTACACAAGTGTTTCCGCCAGAAATGATTGATGCGATTTGAGTAACCAAACCTAACAAACCACTTTGTTGTGGTGCAAATACGGACACAACTCCGGTTGGTTCCGAAACTGAAAAATTAAAGTAACTTCCCGAAACCGGATTTACAGTACTGAATAATTGGGTGTATTTATCGCACCAACCCGCATAATAAATTAGGCGATCGATGCTCAAATCTACTTCTTGTTGTGCATTTGCTTTGGTACTTCCCTGCAATTCCAATTCTTGCACAAACTGCGCTTTTCTACCTTCGAGAACTTCAGCAATTCTATACAAAATCTGATTGCGGTTATAAGCTGTTTTGTTCGCCCAGCTTCCTTGAGCATTTCGGGCGGCGACAACTGCATTCCTAAAATCCTTTACAGAAGACAGGCACATGTTGGCCACTGTTTTTTTGTTAACGATAAGTGGATAATAACGTCCCGATTCGGTTCTTGGAAAGCTTCCACCGATATATATTTTATAGGTTTTCAAAACTTCTAATCTTGACATGATGTTGGTTTTATTCAAATTTTAAATAAGGTTCTAATCCGTGTAAACCACCTTCTCTACCGAAGCCGCTTTCTTTATATCCTCCAAAAGGAGAAGCCGGATCGAATTTATTAAAGGTATTCGCCCAAACCACTCCGGCGCGTAGCTGTGATGTCATGTTGAAGATTTTTGAGCCTTTGTCTGTCCACACTCCCGCTGATAAACCATACGGTGTATTATTTGCTTTTTCAATAACTTCATCAACCGTTCTGAATGTTTGAATCGCTAAAACTGGTCCGAAGATTTCTTCTTGTGCAATCCTGTTGGATTGGCTCACTTTCGTGAAAATTGTTGGTCGACACCAGAAACCTTTCGATGGTAAATCGCAGGCTGGTTGATATATTTCGGCACCTTCCTGTATTCCGATTTCAATATATTTGGCGATTGTGTCCAATTGTTTTTTGGAGTTGATAGCACCGATATCAGTATTTTTATCCAATGGGTCTCCGACGTATAAGGAGTTCATTCTGTCTTTCAATTTCTGAACGACAACATCAAATACTGATTCCTGAACATACAAACGTGAACCGGCACAGCAAACATGTCCTTGATTAAAGAAGATTCCGTTTACGATTCCTTCTACTGCCTGGTCTAACGCTGCATCTTCAAAAATGATGTTGGCTGCTTTTCCACCCAATTCCATTGTTGATTTTTTCGGAGTTCCCGCAATGGCTTTCATGATAATTTTACCCACAGCTGTTGAACCCGTAAAAGCTATTTTATCAACATCGGGATGATTTACGATGTGTGAACCTGTAGCTCCTGCTCCCGAAACAATATTCACAACTCCGGGAGGCAAACCTGCTTCCTGAATCACTTCTGCCAATAAATACAGAGTCAAAGGCGTCGTTTCTGAAGATTTAATAACAACTGTATTTCCTGCAGCTAAAGCCGGAGCAATTTTCCATGCCGCCATTAATAACGGGAAATTCCATGGAATAATTTGTCCTGCAACGCCAAGCGATTTTGGTTTTCTGTTTGGGAAAGCATATCCCAGTTTATCTGCCCATCCGGCATAGTAAAAGAAATGTGCAGCTGCCAAAGGAACATCCACATCACGTGATTCGCGAATGGCTTTTCCGCCGTTTAAAGTTTCAACTACTGCAAATTCTCTAGCGCGTTCTTGAATGATTCTGGCAATTCGGTAAATATATTTTCCGCGTTCTTTTCCGGATAATTTTGACCAAGTTGTATCGTATGCTTTTCGGGCAGCTTTTACTGCTGAATCTATATCAGCTTCATTTGCTTCCGCGACTTTTGCCAAAACTTTTTCCGTTGCCGGATTGATAGTGTCAAAATACTTTCCTGATTTTGGCGCGACAAATTTACCATTGATAAACAAATCGTAGGTTTCCTTTAACTTAAAATGGGTAGTGCTTTCTGGTGCCGGAGCCAATTTCCAGTCGGAACTAAAATCTATTATATGTGTTTTTTTCATTAGGTTAAACTTTAGAAAAATAATCATTCGATTGGTAAATACCTGTTTTTTGTTTTACGATTTGCAACAAAACATCATTGGCTAAACTACTGGCTCCAAAACGGAAATACTCATTGGTTAACCATTTTCCGCCCAGGGTTTCTTTTACCATTAATAAATAATGTAGGGCTAATTTAGAATTTGAAATTCCGCCTGCGGGTTTCATTCCAATCATTATTCCTGTTTTATAATAATAATCGCGGATGGCTTCGAGCATTACTAAAGTTACTGGTAAGGTTGCTGCTGGTTTTATTTTGCCCGTAGAGGTTTTGATAAAATCCGCTCCGGCGTGCATCGCGATATCACTTGCTTGACGTACTTTATCAAGTGTTCCGATTTCGCCTGTTTCCAAAATTACTTTTAATCTCACATTTTTTCCACACGCTTCTTTTATCATGGCTATTTCATCAAAAACAAAATTGTATTCACCGCTGTGGAATTTGCCACGGCTGATTACCATATCCACTTCGTCAGCACCGCCGTCAACGGCCATTTTTGTATCGAGTAATTTGATTTCGGAACTCGCTTGTCCGCTTGGAAAAGCCGTCGCAACTGCCGCAACTTTTACTCCAGTTCCTTTGAGTTCGTTTACTGCTAATTTTACGAAATTTGCGTATACGCAAACTGCAGCTGTTGTTGGTAATCCCGGAATATCATCATGTAAATGATGCGCCTTGAAGCAAAGTTGTTTTACTTTTTCATCAGTGTCAGCGCCTTCTAATGTAGTCAAATCAATCATATTCAAAGCCATAAGCAGGCCCTGCATTTTTGATTCTTTTTTTATGCTTCGAGCAGTAATTCTGGCAATCCTATCTTCAATCCCAACTTGATCTATGCGTGGGGAATTTAAATAATCAGTGTTTTTCATTTATTTTTTCAGTTAAAAAATGCTTGTGTTCAATACTGCTTCAAGCTAAATCTTGATTACCTGAAGCCCAGTGGGCTTCCTCCTTTTAATTTCAAATATTTACTAATTTTAATTAAAGTCGGTGTTGATTGTTGGTTTCAAACCTACATCGACAGACAAATATATAAATTAGTTTAAAGTTTAAGGGGTTAAAGGTTTAAAAGTTTAGTGGGCAGTCACAGTTTACAGTCACAGTATGCAGTAACTTTTATCTGTTCGAGCTTGTCATGCTGTCTCGTCTGAAGGACGAGAGAAGCATCTCTTTCATGCCTCTTCAACTCATTTACTCCTAATAAGTTATTTTAAAAGGAAGAGTGAATGTAAATTACTGTTTTAGCTATTGAATTTAGCTTATCCTCTTTTAATAAATTTCTAGTCCAACTGATTTCTAACCTTTAATACTTGAAAATGAAACTTGATATGAAACTGGAAGACATCTTTATTTAAAATTACAATTTATAGAAATAAAACACTTACTTTTATTAAACTAATACCACCTGAAAAACATTCATAATCAAATAAATACGCTTATGATTAAAAGAACACTATTAGTAGAAAACAAAACGACTATTACCACAAAGAATCTACAACTCGTTTTAAAGTCGGAAATCAGAGAAAGTACAGTACCTATTGAAGATATTGGTTTTCTAGTCATTGACAATTCAGAAACATTTCTGAGTATTCCGGCAATGAATTTATTGATTGAGAACAATACTTCAGTTATTATTTGCGGAAACAATCATCTACCCAATGGAATGTTTCTTAACCTTAAAAGCCATCATATTCAACAGGAAATTTTTAAAAATCAAATTGATGCTAGTGTTCCTTTAAAAAAACAGTTGTGGCAACAAACTATTGTTGAGAAAATAACCAACCAAGGGATACTGTTAGAAATGATTACCGGTGATAAAAACTCCCTTCCGTTTTTGGCCTCTAAAGTATTAAGTGGCGATAGTAGTAATATGGAAGGAGTGGCAGCCAGCCAGTATTGGAAATCATTTTTTGACTCGAACGATAGTGAACAGGCGAAGCAAATTAAGTTTAAGAGAGAACGCTTTGGGGATTATCCCAATAACTTCCTGAATTATGGTTATGCAATTCTCAGAGCTGCTACTGCTAGAGCATTATCAGGTAGTGGTTTACTGAATACACTAGGCATTCATCATAAAAGCAAGTACAATGCTTTTGCCTTGGCAGATGATATAATGGAGCCTTTTCGTCCTATCGTTGATGAGAAAGTATATGAGATTATGCAAAATTTTGAAGAGCAGGAATTAAATACTGCCATTAAAGCCGAACTTTTACAAATACTTACCCGAACGGTTTACTTTAAAGAAGAGAAAAGTCCATTAATGGTAGCGTTACAAAAAACAGCTAGTTCATTACAACAATGCTATACAGGTGACTGGAAAAAAATAAAATATCCAAAGTTATGGAGCTAAACGCGTACAGAATTATGTGGCTATTTGTATTTTTTGATTTACCAACCGACACTAAAAAAGACAAGAAAAATGCGTCTGGATTTAGAAACAACTTATTGAAAGATGGATTTGCTATGATGCAGTATTCTGTCTATGTCCGTCATTGTGCTAGTGGCGAAAGTGCCGATGTACACGAAAAGAGAATTCACAAACTATTACCACCATTAGGTAAAGTAAGTGTGCTGCGAATAACCGATAAACAATTTGGAAATATTCTTAATTTTTGGGGCAAAGCCGAAGTGCCAAAAGCGCCACAACCTACACAATTAGAATTGTTTTGAAATAAAAAAATGCTTCAATATTGGCTTATCAACCCAAAAAAGAAGCATTTTTTTAAACGATATTTTACTTTATTTACTTGATTATTAGAAGATAACAAGCCAACTAATATCGTGTTTTCTAATCTTTAATCAAACCACAACATTATGATGTAAATGGAGGTAATAAATTAAAATATCGTGTTTTCTAATCTTTAATCAAACCACAACCTATGTAGGTGTTATACGATTTTATACCTAAATATCGTGTTTTCTAATCTTTAATCAAACCACAACTTTTTATTGCGGAATAATTATCAATGATTAAATATCGTGTTTTCTAA